>JAEWXD010000036.1 GCA_023396045.1 Bacillota bacterium
ACTTGCACAATTGCAACCGGAAGTACCTGCTATGCCACAACAAAACCCAACACCAAAGAAAGAAACGCCGGTAGAATCTGAAGATAAGGCTAATACCATCGGTTTTGATGATTTTACAAAAGTGCAGATGCACGTCGGTAAGGTATTAAGCTGTGAAAAAGTAGAAAAAAGCGATAAGTTGCTTAAATTCCAATTGGATATGGGCACAGAACAACGTACTATCGTTTCTGGTATTGCCAAATACTACGACCCTACAACTTTGGTTGGCAAACAACTTATTGTTGTTACCAACTTGGCGCCAAGAAAATTGCGTGGTATTGAATCTCAGGGCATGATACTTTCTGCTGTTTCCACAGACCTGGAAAGCAAAGAAGAAAAACTAACCTTGTTAACAGTAGAAGCTGAAGTACAAAATGGGGCAGAAGTAGGATGATCTTCTTTGATTCTCATTGCCATTTAGAAAATGAACAGTTCAAAGGCGAAATAGAACAAGTATTACATCATATGCAAGAGCTGGGCGTAGATAAATGTATCTGTGCCGGCTCCGATATGCAAACATCTGCGCAAATATTGGACCTTACTAAAAAACATGAGCCAATATATGGCACCGTAGGTATACATCCCCACGAAGCAAAATTTTTTAAGAATGAAGATTTGCAAACTTTGGCAAACTGGCAAAATGAAGCAAAAATTGTGGGTATAGGCGAAATCGGTTTGGATTATTATTACAACCATTCTGAACCTGAAGTGCAAAAAGATGTATTAAAAAAACAAATAGAGCTTGCCATTGATTTGGATGTACCACTTATGTTTCATGTGCGTGATGCGCATGGCGATATGCTTGATATTGTAAAGCGTTACAATATCAAGAGAGGTGTTATGCATTGTTTTAGTGGTAGCATAGAAATTGCTAAAGAATATCTGAAAAGAGGATTTATTATTTCTTTTGCGGGTCCGCTTACATTTAAAAATGCCGCTAAATTACCAGATATTGCAGCCATGGTACCCGAAGATCGTTATTTTATAGAAACCGATAGCCCATATTTGGCGCCAGTGCCTTTTAGAGGTAAACGCAATGAACCGGCATATGTAGTAGAAGTAGCAAAGAAAATTGCAGAAATAAAAAATATGCGTTTAGAAGATGTAGCAGCGCAATCTTATAAAAATATTTGTTCATTTTATGATATTCAGGTGTAATGGAGTTTGATCATGGCTACAATAAAAACCTATGGTACCATCTTACACACAGCAGAATATAAAGAGAATGATAAAATGTTGAGTATTTTATCCCCAAGTTTAGGAATTATTTCTGCATTGGCAAGAGGATGCAGGCAGCCCAAAAGCCCACTGTTATTAGTGTCTGATGTTTTTGTTACAGGGGAATTTGTGCTCTACCAGCAAAATGACCGTTATATAGTGCAATCAGCAAGTATTGATAGAGATTATTTTGATATACGTCTTGATATTCAAAAATTGGCTTGTGGCTCTTATATGTTGCAACTATGTCATGCTTTTATTCAAGAAAATGAGGCATCTACAGAGGTTTTTACCTGTTTACATAATGGCCTTGTTGAGTTGCAAACAAATGAAGCTTCGCACGCCTTAGCTGTGTTAAATCATTTTATTTTTCAATTTGCAATACATATGGGTATTAAGCCACGTATTGTACACTGTATACAGTGCGAAAACAGAATCGGCAAAGAAAACCATTCTATACTTGGGTTTGATTATTCTGAAGGTGGCGTAGTTTGTGCAAACTGTATGCAGGATAATATAGAATCTATCCCAAGTGATGCGTATTTAGAGCTATATAAAATTGCCCAATTTGCACCGTATTCAACTTTAGATAATATAAAAACACACTTACGTGTGTTTGGAATATTAAACAAGTTTATAGAATTGCAAATTTCGTATTCTCTTAAGGCAGCCAAAATGATTAATATATATTTTTCACAATAGAGCTAACGCTTAGATTATTACTGTAGTAATAATCTAATTTTTTACGATAGGTCTTTGTAATGCAATAATAGTATTCATATTTTGTGTTGCCATTGCAGGCGCAAGAACGAGTTACTTTACAACTGTATTTAGTGGGTTCACTTATGATAGGAAAATCTTCTTCAATGATATAATGCAGTGTTTTCAATTGGCTTACACTACAAGGAAATTGTATTTTTTTAAAATTCAGCATTTGGGGTTTGCCGTTCTGTTCAAATAAAAAGCGTACTACAATTCCTTCACAAGTAATTTCAAAAGATTCAATTGCATAAGGAAACAATTTATGCAAAAACATGCTTATGCTTTGATAATAGGGGGAATAACGCATACGCATTATTCTATTGAATCGTATAACTTGCGCTCTTTTGATTTTATGATAGATATAGCTTGCTACAATCAATAGTGATATGATTATGAAAATTATAATATATATTGAATGACCGCTCATATCTATCCCCGATAAATGTATTTTACACTATATATATGTATGCAGTACATAGATTAGCACAATATCGTTGATTTTTCAATAAAAAAATACATTTTTTTGAAATTTTGTATAAATTATTTTATGAATTGAAATAGGAGTCTAAATGAATTATTTTTTAAGCACATTATCCGGAATTTTTATTGCCGTTATGATTTGGTTCAATGGTGAGTTGAGCAATGCCGTTGGTATATATCAAAGTGCTATTATGTTTAACATCATTGCTTTATTTTGTATTGGTGTATTATTGTTTCTCAAAAAAAACAAAGCGGTATATTCCAAACTTCCTCTGTGGTTATATACCGGCGGCATATTTAATGTTATTACCATTGTGTTTAACAATATTGCTTTTGGAAAAATCAGTGTTTCCGCAATATTGGCTATTAGTTTGGTAGGACAGGTTGTTATTAGTGCTTTGGTAGACCATTTTGGATGGTTTCATATGCCTAAAATTCCGTTTAATCGCAATAAGGGTATAGGCTTTTTGGTTGTGATACTTGGTATTATTGTGCTTTCTTTAAAAACAGAAGCAGAGCATTATTTTGCTTTTACTGCACAAGAGTTGTTTGCCATTGTTGTATGTACACTTACCGGCATTTCTGTTGTAATGAATCGCATTATCAATGGTGAACTTGCAAGAAGAACAAGTACGGCTGTTAGTACATTTTGGAATTATGCAGTAAGCGTTGTATTTATTGTGCTTGTAGCTCTTATATTTGGTACAAATATAGCTAATATTCCAAATACTGTACTGCATACCAACTCTTTGCTTTTTATGGGGGCTTTGCTTGGTGTAAGCTCGGTATTTATCATGGCATATGTAGCCACCAGAATTTCTTCTTTTGCAATGACTTTACTGATATTCGTGGGTCAAGTATTTGCAGGTATTGCGATAGATATATTAATTGACGCTTCCTTCAGTTTACAAAATCTGTTGGGTGGAACTTTGGTTCTTTTAGGCCTTTGTGTAAATATGTACTTTGATAAAAAAGCTAAGCAAAAACTTGTAAAATAATTGTAACTGTATTATAATATATGCAACATATTTTAGGGGGTATACAAATGAAAAAATCTGATCAGAATAAAAATTATTTGTTTTTTGTATTTGTAATGATTATATTTGTTGTTTTGTATGCTTTTTATAAAATAAACGATAAGACTTTGTTTGCCTTGGATCAACAAGAAAAGCAATTGGAAGCTACCTTGAAATCGATAGAAAATTCAAAAAGTGATTTAGATAAGGAACTTGCTGTTGCACAAACCAAAGACTTTATTGAAACCAAAGCAAGAATGCAAGATTTTATAATGCCCAACGATATTCATTTTGTATTTAATCAATCTACTAATGTAGATTCTCAATTTACCGAAGAAACAGAAAATATTATATTGCCATAAAAAGCCGTAAGGCTTTTTTTGTAATGGAGGTACTATGCGTGTAGCAATTATTGGAATGGGTTCCAACTCCTTAAGAATGTTAATAGCCGATGTACAGAATAATACATTTCAGCAAGTTACAAGGGCTCGAGATGGACTGCGTGTATTTGCAGCTCTTTCTACTGATGCTGGGGGAATTGTTTCTACTGAGATGATTTCACAAGCTGCAAATGCAATTCAAAACATGAAAAATATTGCTTTAGAATTGAAATGTGAAGTTATTAAGCTTTTTGCTACCAGCGCAACCAGAGATTGTGTAAATAAAGATGAATTTTTAGGCGCTATACTGGAACATACAGGCCTTCATACAGATGTTTTAAGTGGCAACCAAGAAGCTATGTTTAGTTTTCTTGGTGCCACCAACGGAAAAAGTGGAGGCGTTATAGATATTGGCGGTGGTTCTACAGAAGTTGCCATAGGTACACAGACGGAATCCTATTTCATGCATAGTTTTCAGCTGGGAGCTGTGCGCTTATTTAGAAAAGTTCCAATTCAAAATACCAAAGATGCATTGCACGCCGTAGAACTTGCGAAACAAATTATTGCAGAAAAGCAAAGCCAAATACTTGCTGCCAATAAAAAATTAGAATTGCATACCTATTATGGAGTAGGGGGGACCTTTACTTCCTTAGCTGCCTTGGTACAAAACATACCTTGGTCTCAGTATGAAGACATTCACAATTTTATAGTTAGTAAAGAAACGGTTTACAATAAAATGCTGGAACTTGCAGACATGAGTGTAGAAGAACGTAGTGCATTGATTTCTATGCAAAAGTCTAGGGCAGATATAATTGTAAATGGCATTGCTGTACTTTATGCTTGTATGGACTGTTTTCATATAAAAGAAGTATGTGTTTCTACAAAGGGGAATTTAGAAGGTTATTTAATCCATCATTTGTTAAGTAATTAACTGGTTAAATTACTTTGCGATTTATTGACAATGCAGTAAATACATACTATTATATATTTGTATAAAATAATATTAAGGAGGATTCTTTAACGTGGACGCGGACCCTAGCGGAAAGCATTTTCAAAAATTCATAACAGAACATAGAATTCTCCGGCATATAGGTTAGTATATATCGCCTTAGAGTTCTATGGAACAATTGAGGTGTATATTTATGAGAAGAATTTTTAAAACCGTAGATGACCAAATGATAGAGCTCACCACTTTGGAAAAAGGCTCTTGGGTGCATTTACAAAACCCCACCAAAGAAGAAATAGACGGATTAAACACCCGTTTTGCTTTGGAACCAAGTTATTTAAGGGCAGCCCTTGACGAAGAAGAGAGTGCTCGTATAGAAAAATATGGTAATCAAACTCTAATTATCGTGGACGTTCCATATGTAGAAGTAGATGGCGATAGCTATTCTTATTCCACTTTTCCAATAGGTATTGTTCTTGCTGACGATGTAATTATTACCGTAACAACCAGAGAAACCCCTATTTTTATGGACTTTATAGAAGAACGTATTCGTGATTTTTGGACCTTTAAGCGTACCAGATTTATTTTGCAACTTTTGCACAGAAATTCTGTACGCTTTTTGTCGTTCTTAAAACAAATAGATAAAGCAAGCATGTATGTGCAAGAAAAATTGCAATCTTCCATGCGTAATCGCGAGCTTTTGCAAATGATGGAATTAGAAAAATCTCTTGTATATTTCAGCACTTCTTTACGCGGCAATGAAATCGTATTAGAAAAAATGATGCGTATGGAAATGCTTAATAAATATCCGGAAGATACCGGCTTATTGGAAGATGTTATTATTG
Source organism: Bacillota bacterium (assembly GCA_023396045.1). GTDB lineage: Bacteria > Bacillota > Clostridia > Christensenellales > Aristaeellaceae > JAAZPT01. Next base: position 5,687 of record JAEWXD010000036.1, read on the forward strand.
AAAATAAACAGGCTATTGAAATGTGTGCTATTTATAGAGATATTATGAATGGTGCTATGGATGCTTTTGCTTCCATTATCAGTAACAATCAAAATACAGTTATGAAGTTGTTAACTGCCATTACCATTGTATTAAGTATACCCACTGTATTCTCTTCAATATGGGGTATGAACGTAAATTTGCCTTTCCAAGACAATCCTTATGGTTTCTATATTATTATGACAATTGCTGTTGTTTTATCCCTTGTTTCTGCCTTTGTAATGTGGCGTAAAAGGATGTTCTAATGAAACTGGCACTTATTACCGGTGGTACCAGAGGCATAGGGAAGGCGTTGGTTCATGCTTTTTCAAATGCCGGCTACTTTGTTTGTTTCTTCTATAAAAATTCAGACAACCAGGCCAATGCAATTCAGAAAATAACATCATCAAAGGCCTTTAAGGTAGATGTAAGTAACGCTAATGAAGTAGAAAATGCGGTGCAAAGCATACTAAAAGACTATAAGCATATAGATGTTTTGGTTAATAATGCGGGCATTGCACAAACTAAATTGTTTACAGATATTAGTAATACCGATTGGGATTCTATGATTTCCAACAATTTAAGTTCTGTATTTTATTGTATGCGTGCTGTTCTGCCTTCTATGATCTCAAGACGTTTTGGTAGAGTGATTAATATTGCAAGTATATGGGCAGATTGTGGTGCAGCCTGTGAAGCACATTATGCGGCAAGTAAAGCGGGGGTTATTGCATTAACCAAGTCTTTGGCAAAAGAACTTGGCCCAAGCAATGTATTATTAAATACTATTTCACCAGGTGCTATACAAACAGATATGCTTGCATGCTACAGCCAACAAGAAATAGCAGAACTTGCAGAACAAACTCCACTTTTACATCTTGTTTCATGTGAAGACATTGCTAACATGGCATTGTTTTTATCAAGCCAACAAGCCAATTCTATTACAGGGCAAAACTTTGTGATAGATGGGGGATTTACATTATAATATACAAAAAGTAATGTAATATGATAAATTTTAATAAATGTTGTATACTTCTATTATATTAGAAGTATTTTTTGTTGAATGTAGTATATGTGTTTGCGAGAATTTTTTAGTTGCATTTTGTACTGGTATTAGTTATTTATTTCAATTAATAGTTATCTTTTGTTACTATAAAAATAATACCCTCCTTTATTTATACGTATAAAGGAGGGAGAAGTTATGTTGCTTTAATAAAATGAGTATTAATAAAATGTAGTATATTGCATACACAATATATGGTTAGTATCGTGAGTGTATAGATATTACCCAACAGGTTCATACCCGGATTATAGTCATTTAGTATTATCAATACAATCAAATATACTGATAAAATGAATGAAAAATGTAAGGTTAGATGCCCAATTTTTCGAAATGCTTTTTTAATCATTTGTATTTTCCTTTGCTATATAAATAATATCACTGATTTCTCTACCTCCTTGTGGAGGTGTATTTATGATAGCATCATCGTATATCAATACGGATGACTTTCCGCCGTCAAGGTTATATGCAATTTTAAAACCTAAATTTTCACATAGTTTAGCCAAATCATTTAAAGTAAGTCCTTCGGATGTTCCTCTACCGTTTACTACTAATATTGCATAATGATTTGGCCCATAATAACCAATTACTGTGCGAGGGTTTTTACTGCTCATATGCCCGCTCGTTTGGAATGATGTTAACGCTTTTCCATCTGCATCCAGTAGAGAAGGACCAAAAGTCCAAGCTTGCCATAAACCTTTATTAGCTTCTTCTTGTGTATTAAAACTACTATAGTTCTTTATTTCCATAGATCCGTCGGTATATAAGGTTAATATGTCTTGGCTGGTAGGGTTTGCCCTATAAATAATTCCATTTCTTGCTACAATACCACTAGTGCTGTTACCATAATAATCGCCATTTACTGCGAAAATAGCATTTACTGCATTGCTCATATTTGGTACAGAATCAACATATCTGCTTCCATAAGTATCATTTGCCATGTATGTTTTTATTTTCTGCACATCATCTACTACAATATCACTTACAATATATTCTACCTTTTCATCTTCGGTTAAAAAGGTTTGTATATTTATTTTTACGCCATTTTCTTCGTAGTTGGCAATATTTTCAACCGCAGTGGTTAAATTGGTGTTTGCGCTTTCTTCACTGGCGACAGTTCTATTTTTTGTTCTGCCTTTTGAAGATTTAGTCGAAGTTGTCAAAGCATTTGAGTTGCCATTGGTTTTTTCTGTAGCATCTGGCGTTATGCTAGCAGCAGATGCTACAGAAGAGTTGCTTGTAATTATTGATTGTATGTTTAAACTTTCTTGTGTCTGAGGTATTATATAGTAAAATATTCCAAATATAGTAAGAAAAATAACGGAAAGTAAAATATCAATTGCAAATATAATAATTTTTTTCTTCATAAATTTTCCTTTTTATCTACGCGGTTTTCTTTGGTGTGTGTGATTTTGATTGCTTTCAGTGCTTGGGGTTGCAGAAGATTCAGCATCCAATTCTTGTGGCGGGGTATTATTTCTAAATCCCGGTGCAAACCCTTGTCTCATACCACGTTGATCAAAGCTTTCTGCACCATCATTTGTACTTACGTTGCCACCATTGATTGTTACTTGACCATTTGCATCTAAGGTCCCATTACCACCACGTGGATTTTGCACATAAAGTTGTATTTCGCCATCATTGATTGTAATAGTTCCGTTGGAGTCTATGGCATCATTTTGTCCTGTAATATTTAGTGTGCCTCCATTAATGGTAACATGAACACCTTCTTGAGATTGTTCGCGGTTTTGCTTTGAGGTGCCGGTTTTTCCGTTTGTTGCGTTTATTCCATCATCGCTGGCAACTATGGTAATTGTTCCACTATCTATGGTTACGCTAAATCCTTCCATACCTTCGGTACTTTTTTCAATATTAATGCTTCCATCAGCAATATAGATGTGTTCGTTTGCTTGTAAGCCTTTTTTTGTTGAAGAGATAGTGAAATTACCGTTATGAATTGTAATATTGCCATTGGAATGAATACTGTCATCTTGTGTTTCTAATTGAAAAGTCCCGTTTTGAATTATTATGTTATTAGCTGCTTTAATACCTTTTAAGCTATCTTCGCTTGTAATTTGATTGCTTTGCGTTTGAATATGAAATGTCCCGTTTTGAATGGTTAAATCTGTTTTGGCTTCTATACCGTCTCTTGCAGCTTGTATATGAAAGGTTCCGTTTTCAATTTGAATTAATCCGGTATTTTCCTCTACGCCTGTGGAAACTATACCATCTGAACCAGCTTTAATTTCAAAATTCCCGTCTTTTATGGCAAGACTATCTTTGGCTCGTAAAGCATCTTTGATTGCAGTTATATTAATATTTCCACTGATAATTGTTAAATCGTCTTTGCTTAGAATTCCGTGTGCTGTATTGCCTTGTATAGTTAAGGCGCCGGTACCGTTAATAACCAGGTCTTCTTTGCTATAAATTGCAGCATTTGCGCCTTCTTCATCAAGTTGATAATCAGCGCCGTCAATAATTGTATTATTTGAATTTTCTGCAAGGGTTAGTACAACTTTTTTTGCACTTTTTACATAAATTGCTGGGCCAAGCTTATTTTCAATGGTAATGTTGTTTAATAGAATATGAATTTCTTCTTCTTTTGAAATTTCAATTATTAAACCATTGCTCAAATTACCATTTATAATGTAATTTCCAGCTTCTTTTAGTGAATACACTTCACTTTCGTTCAGTGTTAATTGTGTTGCGTTTGTGTAATCTACTTCAACATCAGAAATATCAGCATTGCTGTAATTTGGTTGAACTAATAGAAGTAATAATGCAAATGCAATAAGTAATAATTTTTTCATAATTTTCATAGTGTTTCCTCCTTAGTGCTAATAGCATGGGTTAGTTGAATATTTAAATTTCCGTTTTTTACACGTAGTTGGTCTAAAAATGCTTTTACGTTGTGAATATCCTTTAGTTTTACAAAGTAGCTTAATTCAATTAGGGAGCCCATATTCGTAGTTTTAATTTTTATTAGCTCGTAGTGATCGGTGTATATTTGTAATATATCATCAAATACCCCATCATAATCTAAATTCTCAGGCAATATGATTTTTAACTCTCTGGCTCTTAATTCTTGTGTACCTATTTTACTTGTACTAATGAATAATAAAATTGTACTCATTAATATCGCAAATACGACTGCAAGCGTTAAATAACCTGCACCTGTAGCCAAACCTATGGCTGTGGCCATAAATAGGGCAGTAATTTCTTTTGCGCTACCCGGTAGTGATCTAAATCTAACCAACGAGAATGCGCCGGCTACAGCAATCCCGGTGCCTAGATTTCCATTTACTAAATAAATAATGGTTTGTACAGTCAATGGTAATACAAGTAAGGTAGACAACATACTTTTGGTATACCTATTTTTATAGCTATATGTAAATGCACAAAGCACTCCTAATATAATGGATATGGCTGCACTTAGCAAATAGTATTCTGTATTTGATCCGTTTGTGAAAATACTATGCAACATTTTGTGATTCTCCTTTCATTGTTGCTGGTTGTATGTATTGTTGATAATACGTACCATATTTAGAAAAAGAAATAGGAAATATTTCTAAATCTGAAAGTAAACTACTTAACCATAACGGCATTGCTCCATTGGCTTTAATTTCCATAAGAGTAGTGTTTTCAGCCAGAATATTGGTACCGTATATTTCACTGTTTAAATGTAAATTATTAGTCCTACAAAGAATGTTTTTGTCAAATGTAATGCGTAACTCTTTATCTTCTTTTCCGTAATAAGCTACTCTATCATAAGCAATATAAACTTTTGCCTCTAAACGGTGAAGTTTGTTAAAATACTGAATTTCCTTTAATTCTTGACATAAATTTTTATGCATGTAGGGATTTTTCATAAAATCTTCTGCATCGTCAAATGGTAAAACTCCTCTTCTTTTATATACTACACCTTTGTATTTTTTCTTAGATTCAATGAATATTTTGCTGTTTTCGTTGGCTTTTCCATAGCTTCGTAAACGAATCTTTTCTTTATAAACTGGTTTATCAAGGCTTTGGTTAATAAGCAAAAAATCTTTTGTATCATAATATACATTGCAGATGGTTTGTAAACCATAGCTATCTTCAGCCATTTGGTTTTGTATTGCTGTTTTCAATTGCTCAAATTGTTTTGTGTTTAATAGATATTTTTTTTCTAATCTTTTCATAGTGGCTATATACATAATCGTCAACTCCTTTTGTTGATGGTTATACTATATCAATTAAAACTGAAATAATTCTTAAAATTATTAAAAATTACTTTCAGGTTTTTTTCAGGTTTGATAGTTATAATAGTTAGGGTATAATATATAAAGGAGGCGCTATATGAGGATATTAATTGTAGAAGATGAACAAAACTTAGCTCAAGCAATTGTAGAATTGATGAGTGAACAAAAATTTGAAAGTGACATAGTTTTTGATGGTGCGGATGCATTGGAATATGCTCGTAGCGGGCAGTATGATGCTATGATACTAGATGTGATGATTCCCAAATTAAGTGGATTTCAAGTTGCTAAGCTTTTAAGAAACGAAGCAAATGCAATTCCTATTTTAATGTTAACTGCTAGAGATGATATAGAAGATAAAGTGAAAGGTTTAGATAGTGGCGCAGATGATTATTTAACAAAACCGTTTACGGCACAGGAATTGCAAGCGCGTGTTCGTGCGCTTACTCGCAGAAAAGGTCAAGTGCAAATGGATGAAATTAAATTTGCTGATACCATTTTGGTGCAAAGCAGCGCATTACTAAAAAAAGACGATAAGCAAGTTAAACTAAGTCAAAAAGAATTTGAAGTAATGAAATTATTAATTTCATATCCTAATCAGATTATTAGTAAAAATGATTTAATTGTTAAAGTGTGGGGTATAGATGCGGATGTTGTAGATAATAATGTAGAAGCATATATATCTTTTTTAAGAAAGAAACTGTTTTTCTTACAAAGTAAATTACAAATTACTTCTCAAAGAAAGTTAGGCTATATTTTAGAGGAAGTAGAATGATTAGATAATTAAAACAAAAATTTATATGGATTACTATGTCTTTTGTACTTTTAGTACTTTCTATTATGCTTACAGTGGGTTTAAGCGTTGCAAGGAAACAGTTTCATAATGAATATGAAAAAGTATTGTATGCAGAGCTTAATGTTGAAATGCATTCGCAACGAAAACCTTTTAGAGAAAATAATAGTATGCATTTACGCTCCGGTAAGCTTTCATTTTCTGTTATGAATATGCAAGGAGAGTGGAAATTATTAACGCCTTGGATAGAAATTGAAGAAGATACCTTACAAACTTTGATTAAAAAAGCTACTGCAGAAAAGAACGATATAGGATTTTGGAAGGATTCCTATCTTGCATATGCAAAAAAACAAAATAAAATTTCTTTTGTAGATTTTACAACAGAGTATCAGGCATATATAAGCTATATATATACTTGGGTAATAGTGTATATTTTAGCGATTATTTTCTTTATTATACTAAGTGTATTGCTTTCTAATTGGGCTATTCGTCCAATAGAACAAGCGTGGAAAACACAAAAACGTTTTTTGTCAGATGCTTCTCACGAATTAAAAACACCATTAAGTGTTATTTTATCCAATTTAGAAATTGCTCAAAAAGAAATAGCGGATAATCGTTGGATAAATGTAGCTATGAATGAATCTTATTATATGAAAAAACTAATTGAGAATCTGTTGTTTTTAGCAAGAAACGATGAAAATAAACAAATGATTCAAAATGAACATATAAATATTTCAGACTTACTTATTGAGACTGCACTTGCTTTTGAAGCAAATTGCTTTGAAAAAGAAATTGAATTTCAAACAGAAATAAGCAATGACCTCGTTATGTATGCTGATGCTAATTTAATCCGTCAACTTTTCTCAATATTTTTGGATAACGCTGTAAAATATACCCCTCCAAAACATAAAATTAGCATTTCTTTATCGAAGCAACAGGATAAAATATGTTTTACTGCAGAAAATACAGGCGTATATTTAATCAAAGAACAAATAAATAAGTTGTTTGATAGATTTTATAGAGTTGATGACGCTAGGGAAAAAGGGAGCTATGGTTTAGGGCTGTCTATAGCACAAAAAATTGTAGAATTATATAAAGGTGAAATAAAAGTTAAAAGCGATGAACGTAAAATATCATTTCAAATAACTTTTAATACAAAATAAAAAGCGCACAAAGCGCTTATTATTTTGTATTAAATTAGCCCATCTTATCAGCTAAGGCTTGCCCGCCAAGAATATGGAAATGCAAGTGCTCTACACTTTGGCAAGCATTTTTTCCACAGTTGGTAATCAGTCTGAACCCGGTTTTATCTAAACCTAAATCTTGCGTAATGTTTGCAACCGCTTTCATGCACTCAAGTACATCCTGTGCATGGTTTGTTACAGCATGTACAATGTTTGGTGTATGCTGTTTGCATACAACCAAAATATGTGTTTGGGCTTGTGGTTGTATATCATAAAAAGCATAACAATATTCGTTTTCGTATACTTTTTTAGAAGGAATTTCACCATGTATTATTTTACAAAAGATGCAGTTCTCCATAATTGGTCTCCTCTCCATATAATACTTCTTTTTCTACAGATACAATTTTTACCAATGGTATATCGCCACTTTTAAAGTTCCCGTTGATCAGTACAGGCATATAGTTGGCAGTATAGCCTTTCCATATATTGGGGCTTACTTCTTCTTCTAATAATACACTATATTTTTTACCAATGCAATTTTGATATATGGCATCAGCAAGGGAGTCGCTTAAGGCGATTAAAGTTTTGGTACGTTGTTTCTTTATAGTACTGTCAATTTGGGGCATGTTGGCTGCGTCTGTGTTTTTTCGTGGCGAAAAGGGGAAAACATGAATTTTTTGAAAGTTTACTTGTTTTACAAATTCCATGGTTTCCACAAAACATTCTTTTGTTTCAGCGGGAAAGCCTACAATAATATCTGTGGTAATAGCACAATTTGCAAAATACTTATGCAATATATCTACAGATTTTTTAAAGCGTTCTACATTATAACGCCTACGCATGGCATTTAATACAGTGTTACTACCGGATTGTAAAGCCAAGTGAAAGTGTGGGCATAATTTTTTGCATTGTTGCAAACGATTTGCAATTTCTTCGGTTACTAAGTTTGGCTCAAGCGAGCTAATACGTATGCGCTTTAAACCCTCTATTTTATTGAGTTCTTCTACTACATTGCATAAATCAGCGTTTTTACCATCAATACCATAGCAAGAAAGGTTTATACCAGTAAGTACAATCTCTTTATATCCACCACGAACCAAAGATTTTGCTTCTGCAACAATATCATTCAATTCTCTGGAACGCACTTTACCGCGTACAGAAGGTATAATGCAATAACTGCAATTGTAATTACATCCTTCCTGTATTTTGATAACGGCTCTTGTATGTGCATTGTGGCCGGATACTTGTAGGTTCTCAAAGCCAACACTATCTAAACCTTCCACTGCAACTATTTGCGTGTTTTCTTCTATTGCTTTATGCAGCAGCGTTACAATACTATGCCTAAATTGGGTACCTAAAATAAGTCTGGCACCCGTTTTTAGCAATTCATCAGACCTGCTTTGAGACATACAGCCGGTAATAATAAGCTCACAGTTTTTATTTAATTTTTTTTGCCTATTGGCTATTTGCAAACTTTTTTTATCTGCAGTAGAAGTTACAGTGCAGGTGTTTACTACACATACATCTGCTTCTTCAGTAGAAAAGACCTGGGTATACCCATGTATTAAAAACTGCTCAAGCATAGCTTGTGTATCATATTGGTTTACTTTGCAACCTAAAGTATGAAAAAATACTTTTTTCAAATTTGTTTCCGTCCTATTCGTTTTCATAATGCGAAAGTATGGTGAATACTGTGCATACACCGGCTGTTTCTGTGCGTAATATCCGTTTTCCTAAACCAATGCTTTGGGCATTGTGTTGTTTCAAAAATGCAATTTCTTGTGGATCTATTCCACCTTCCGGTCCTATAATTAGGCCAATAGATTTGGCGGTAGGATTTTTTTTAAGTGTGGTTAAAAGGCTTGTTTCTTGTTCTTCTTCCCAAGCTACCAATAGCAAATCATGTTTTTTTAATGCTTCAGCCATATTGTCTAATTTATGAAAGCTTTTCACATTGGGTATTTTATTTAAACCGCATTGTTTACATGCTTCAATGGCAAGTTTTTTACTTTTATCTACAATTTTTTCTGCTTGAAAACCTTTTTTTACACTTCGTTCCATAAGTACTGGCACAATGGTATTTACTCCAACTTCTGTACATTTTTGCACAATAGTAAAATATTTATCACCTTTAGGGAAACCTTGGTAGAGTGTAATTTGTACATCAGGAGCAGTATTTTCCAGTTGTTTTATACATAGAGCGCCAACAGCATTTTTTTCAATAGAAGTTATCTTAGCAAGATAAATATTTTCACCATCTAAAAGCTCAATTTCATCATTAATATGAAGGCGTAATACCTTTATTGCATGGTGGCTTTCTTCTTTGTCTAAAAAGACGGTGGTGTTTGTATTTAATTTTTCTTCACTATAAAATCTATGCATATTATTTACTTAATTGGAAGGCAATGCCAACCCATTCATCTTTGTGTAATGTTTCAAGAAGTGTAAAGCCGTTTGAAGTTGCACAAGCAATTACATCATCAGCTCTTTCTGCAAGTATACCACTTACAATATAAATTCCACCAGTTTTAATTGCACTTGTTACATCTGGCGTTAGTATAATAACAGCATCTGCAATAATATTGGCAACGGCAATATCATATTTTTCGTTTACAGCTTGTAATAAATCACTTTTTTTAATTTTAATTTTGGAAGCCAAACCATTTTTGTTCACGTTTTCTTTGGCTACCAATACAGCATCGTCATTAATATCTACACCCAAAGTCTGTTTGGCACCGAGTAGGGCAGATGCAATAGCCAATATACCGCTGCCCGTGCCAATATCTATAACCTTAGATTCTGCCTGTATATATTTTTCTAAAAGTTCCAAGCACATATAGGTTGTAGCATGCCCACCGGTACCAAAGGCCATACCAGGGTCTAATTCAATAATAATATCGGTTTCAAGTGGGCTATATTCCTCCCAACTTGGTTTTACAACAATATTTTTACCAACGCGTAGGGGCTTGTAATATTGTTTCCAAGTATCTTTCCAGTCTATATCATTAACATTTAGTTGCTCTATTTTTAGTTCACCTAAAGGAAAAGGGAAATACTTGTTTTTTAAGTTTTGAATCTCTAGATGAATGTTTGTAAGCCTGTCTTGTAAAGCTTCATTTATTTCAAGCCAAGCATGCACTTCAACATCTTCTGGCATAGCTTCAAGCAAGCTGGCATCATACAGTTCCCATTCTACGCCGGGCTTAGTAATATCTGGCACGATGGATCTATCCATAATAGAGGTGCCGGTTACACCATTATCTATAAGTAGATTGCTTACTACTTCTTGCGCTTCTGTGGTTGTGTGCACAATAATTTCTAACCATTCCATAATTACTCCTTTGCAAAAAGGCGACCAAAATACAAGGTCGCCCAATGCTATGATTCAAATAAATCTTTTAATTTATCCAAAAAAGTTTTTCGTGTTTCGTATTCTTTACCGGTTAAGCTTTCTTCAAAAGATTTTAATAGCTTCTTTTGTTTTTCGCTTAGTTTTCTTGGTATTTCTACTTTGATATGTAAAATTAAATCGCCTTTAATTTTAGGGTTGTTGATATATGGCATACCATACCCTTTTAATTTAATTTCGGTATCGTTTTGCGTTCCCTCAGGTATTTTATGCTGTATGATACCATCCAATATGGTTGGCACCTCAATTTCACAGCCCAATGCAGCTTGTGTAAAGGAAATAGGGAAAGCCATATGTAAATTTAAACCATCACGCTCAAATACTTTATGCTTTTCAACCATAATGCGAACATATAGGTTGCCATTAGGTCCACCATTTTTACCGGGTTCGCCTTGCCCTTTAAGCGATATACTTTGCCCATTATCAATACCTGCAGGTACGGTAAATTTAGCAGTACGCTTTTTTCTAACATGGCCACTGCCGCCACAAGTGCTACATTTTTCTTTAATTACCTGGCCACTACCGTTACAGTTGTGGCAAGTTCTGATTTGTACAAAGAAGCCACCACCAGCTCTTATCTGGCCTGTACCATGACAAACCGGGCAAGTTTCTTTGCTTGTGCCAGGCTTAGCACCACTACCATGACAGGTATCACAGTTTTCTCGGCGATGAAAGTCAAAGCTTTTTTCTACACCTTTTGCTGCTTCATTTAAAGTAATGTAAATGGTGTGCTGTAAGTCATTACCTGCTTGTGGGGCATTGGGGTTGTTACGCATACCCCCACCACCACCGGTAAACATATCAAATATGCTTTCAAAGCCACCCATACCGCCAAAGCCACCGAAGCCTTCAAAACCACTGCCACCCATACCAGCCATAGGATCATTAAAACCAAATTGGTCATAACGGGCTTTTTTGTCAGGATCAGATAAAACTTCGTTTGCTTCGTTTAGTTCTTTAAAACGTTCTTCTGCAGTTTTGTCGTTTGGGTGTAGGTCTGGATGGCACTCTTTGGCTTTTTTTCTGTACGCTTTTTTTATTTCATCTGCACTGGCATTTTTATCAATGCCCAGCACTTCATAATAATCTCTTTTTGCCATTCAATTATCCTATTCTATATTTTGGTATCCCACAAAAGTGGGATACCAATGATTATTATTTTACATCAAAATCTGCATTTACAGAGCCATCATCATTTTGTACAGGATTTTCTTGTGGGGTAGCCCCTTGTGCTTGTTGGTATAACTTACCGAAGATTGCATATACTTTTTGTGTGCATTCTTCCATAGCGGTTTTTACAGTAGCTACATCATTGCTTTGTTTTGCTTGTTTTACTTTTTCGAGTTCGGCTTGTACAGTAGCCTTGTCTTCGTCGCTTAATTTATCTCCATTTTCTTTGAGTTGTTTTTCCATTTCATAAACCAAAGATTCAGCATGGTTCATGGTTTCAACTTCTTCTTTACGCTTTTTATCTTGCTCGGCATATTGTTCTGCTTCAGCAACGCGTTGATTAATTTCATCTTCGCTTAAGTTGGTAGAAGCGGTAATGGTGATGTTTTGTTCGTTGCCAGTGCCTTTATCTTTTGCGGATACTTGCACAATACCATTTCTATCAATAGAGAAGGTTACTTCAATTTGTGGCACACCACGTGGGGCAGAAGGAATACCTGTTAATTGGAATTTACCCAATGTTTTATTATCTGCTGCCATTTGGCGTTCACCTTGTAATACGTGAATTTCTACAGAAGTTTGGCCATCTGCTGCGGTAGAGAATACTTGAGATTTGGTTGTAGGAATAGTTGTATTTCTATCAATCAATCTGGTAAAGATATTACCTTCTGTTTCTAAACCTAAGGAAAGTGGGGTAACGTCAAGCAGCAATACATCTTTTACTTCGCCGCCCAATACACCTGCTTGAATAGCAGCACCAATGGCTACACATTCGTCTGGGTTAATACCTTTAAATGGTTCCTTGCCGGTTACTTTTTTAACAGCTTCTTGTACTGCAGGGATACGTGTAGAGCCACCAACCAAAATTACTTTGTCAATTTCATTTGCAGAAAGACCTGCATCTTTTAAAGCATTGTTTAATGGAATAATGGTTTTATCTACCAAATCACTGGTTAACTCGTTGAATTTAGCACGGGTAAGAGTCATGTCTAAGTGCTTAGGGCCGGTTGCATCGGCTGTAATAAATGGTAAGCTGATGTTTACGCTCATTACGCCGGAAAGCTCAATCTTGGCTTTTTCTGCTTCGCTTTTTAGTCTTTGGAAAGCTTGCGCATCTTTACGTAAGTCTATACCATTTTCTTTTTGGAATTCAGTTGCAATGTACTCTACAATACGTGCATCAAAGTCGTCGCCACCGAGTAAGTTATTACCGTTGGTTGCCAATACTTCAAATACACCATCGCCAATTTCTAATAAAGAAACGTCAAATGTACCGCCACCCAAATCGTAAACCAAGATTTTTTGGCTTTCAGATTTATCTAAGCCATAAGCTAAAGATGCAGCTGTAGGTTCGTTAATGATACGCAATACGTTTAAACCGGCAATACGGCCAGCGTCTTTGGTTGCTTGTCTTTGGCTATCAGAGAAATATGCAGGTACAGTAATAACGGCATCTGTAACGGTTTCGCCAAGATATGCTTCAGCTTCACTCTTCATTTTTTGTAAAATCATTGCGCTGATATCTTGTGGGGTATATTCTTTGCCATCTATAGTAATTTTTTTAGATGTACCCATATCTCTTTTAATAGAGCTGATGGTTCTATCTGGGTTTAATACAGATTGTCTTTTTGCAACTTGGCCAACCAAACGTTCGCCATCTTTTGTAATGGTTACAACAGATGCAGTGGTTCTATTTCCTTCTGCGTTTGCAATAACTACTGGTTCTCCACCTTCCATAACAGCTACACAGCTGTTGGTTGTACCTAAGTCAATACCTATAATTTTACTCATGTTTGTTTCCTCCAAAAAATTCTTTATTATTGTGGCACTACTTTTACCATGCTGTGCCGTAAAACGTAATTTTCTAGCTTATAACCTTTTTGCAATACTTCGCAAACGGTTCCGGGTTCGCCATCTTCCGGGTTGCCTTGGGTTACAACTTCTTCTAAGTTGGGGTCAAATATTTCGTTTAGCCTGTTGATTACTTCTACATTTTGTTTTTGTAGCATTTCCAACAATTGGCTATATATCATTTTCACGCCGTTAAAAAAGGAGTTGTTTTCATCTTCTACTTGCAGGGCTCTTTCAAAGTTGTCAATAATGGGCAGTAACGCTTTGATTACTTCAACACGGCCACTTTCTATTGCATCTTTACGAATATTTACATTGCGCTTTTTATAGTTTTCAAAATCAGCCTGCACTCTTTGTGCTATGTTCAAATATTCTTCTTGCTTTAAAAGGGATTCTTCAAGCTGTTTTTGCATTTGCATAGTTGCATCTTCTATTTCAGAGGTGCATACTTCACAGTTTTCTTCTTGCAATATTTGTTCGGTGTCTTTTTCTTGTGTTTGCAATGTTCTTCTCCTTATTCATCGTCAAGTATATGTGTAATTTCTCTACCAACAGTGTTTAATATTTCTATAATCTGTTTGTAGGGCATTCTTGTTGGACCAATAATACCTATGGTACCTTTTGCATCTTTAGAGGTGGAATAGGTTGCCGTTATTAACGAGCAATCTTGCAGGCCTTCTATACCGGTTTCTGGGCCAATTTGCACTGTAAAGGCCATCTGCCCGTTTTGCCTTAGCAAGCCGACCAATTCATCTTGTGTATCCAGTAAAGAGAGTAAGTTTTTGGCTTTATCTATACTAAGGAAATCGGGATAGTTAAGTAAGTTGCTTGCACCAACGGCTCTAAGCTTCTTTTGGTTGCCTTCTTCAAAAAAAGCTTCCATAGACTCATTCACATTGTTTACAAAGTCTGCATTTAAGTTCAGGTTAATTAGTACTTCACGCAATATGTTGGGTACCTCTGCAATATTTCTATTTGCCAGTCTTTCTGTAAGTACATCAGAAATATTATCCAGTGTATTTTTGTTTAGATATGGACTAATGCGTATTAACCGATTATGCACAGTACCGCCCATCATTACAACCACGATCAGTGCAGTATCTGCTGTAACTTGTATTAACTGAATGCTACGTATAACTTGGGAAGAGTTTTCCGGTAATAGGGCAATGGCAGTATAATTGGTTAATTCAGATAACACTTGCGTAGCCCGTTCTACAACATCTTCTATCCTATGTATATGGGAAGAAAAATGAGACTTAATTTCTAAATTTGAGTTGTGTTTAATGCTTCCGCTTTGCAGTAAACTATCTACATATAAACGGTAAGCTTTTACACTTGGAATTCTACCGGATGAAATGTGAGGCTGGTCTAAAAAACCAAGTTCTTCCAAATCGCTCATTTCATTACGTATGGTAGCCGAGCTCAAACCCATATTGTATTTTTTAGAAAGGGTTCTGGAACCAACCGGAGTGCCACTCATAATATAGTCATCTATAATGGCTTGTAATATTTGTATTTTTCTTGCACTTAAATCCATATTTTCCTCCTTCCGGTTTATAATTGTTAGCACTCACTTGCGTTGACTGCTAACTACAAAATTATAATAATCGCATTCCATATTTTTGTCAAGCATTATGTATATTGTTTACAATTTATTCTTATTTGTAAATCATCTTGGTTTTGACAAATTTTGTAATAATTTCTATAATAAACCTATTAACATCAGGGGGTAATTATGGATACCATTGCACTAAGTAAAGAATGGCTGGAATATGGCAATACAACTTTAAATAATGCTTTTATTCTTGAATATCTCCCTGTGGCCAATGGCGAATATGTTAAAGTATATTTGTATGCTTTATTGCATGCACAAGCAAAACAAAGCATAAGCTTGCAAAGTATTGCAGAAGCATTAGGCATGGAGGAAGCGGACGTTACCAAGGCATTTCGCTTTTGGGAACGGCGTAAATTAGTGGTACGTACACAAGATAAGCCTTTGGCTTATGAGTTCGTTCCGGTGGTACTTGCCAAAATGCAAGGCAATGTTCTTGCTAAATACCAAGAATTAAATGATGTCTTATATTCCATTTTTGGTGAAAAGCGTGTTTTGCATGGCTCAGAAAATGCGCAAGTACAAGAATGGTTAGAGGAATTACAATTGCCTTTAGATTTAATTATGATTTTTCTACAATACATGATTGAGTTAAAAGGCATTGATTTTCGCTTTGCAACAGCCAATAAAGAAATTATAAAAATGAAAACTGCCGGTGTAAAAACCGTAGAAGATGCAGAAAATTATTTCTCTATACAATCCAAATATGAAAAAGGTGCAAAAGCTGTATTAACAAGGTTTAGAAATTATCGCCAAGCTACCGAAGATGAAATTTTACTCTATAAAAAATGGGTGGATGAATTTGGGCTTGCGCAAAGTGATATTCTAAGCGCTTGCACCGAAACAACTAAAGGTAATGCATCTTTTGCTTATTTAGATGGCATACTTAAAGGTATTGTAGAGCGTAAAGACAAAAACCAAACGGTACAAGCCTTCTTAGACAATGGTAATCAAGAATATGAAAATATGAAAAAAATTCTTATTGCCTTTGGTTTACCTGCAGGTAAAAGAGATATAAATCAAGCAAAAAAAGCAATGTTACAGCCTTTGCTTGATGCATATAATGTAAATTATCTGGAATTTATTGCTAATAAAGTAGCTTTACGGGGCGGCAAAATCAATCACTTTTCTGAAGAGTTGGAGCATTTGGCTTCTATGCAAATTACAAGCATAGAAGCAGCAAGCAGGTATTATACAGCCAATGCACAGGCAGATAAATTGTTGCGCTCCTTGTACGATACTATGGCGATACAGGCTGTACCAAACCTTGCAGATAGGAACTTACTTCTTATGTGGCAAGTAGATTATGGCTTTACAGAAGATATTTTGCAAAAAGCTGCAAGCTTGGCAAGAGGTAAAACTGCTCCTATTAAATATATGCAATCCAGAATTGAGGATTGGCATATCAAAAAACTTACCACCATTGCAGAAATAGAAAATGATATTGCTTATTTTAGAAATGAATATCAGAAAACAAATACAGAAACACAAAGCAACACAAAACGTGTAAGTCATCAAAATTATACACAAAGAAGTTATGATAAAGATGACTTCAACTATTGGGTTCCACCAAGCGAGGGCGTAAATGAATAAATTTGAAATAATTGAAAAACTGAATGATATCTATTTGCAGCGCCAACAAAAAAGCAGCGCAGAACATAAGGAAAGGGTAGATGAAGTTTGTACCAATCATCCGGATTTGCAAGAGGCTTTAGAGGAGCGCCATGCAGCTATTTTAATGCGCATTAAAAGCAACATTGGCAGCATGGATAAACCACAAAATGATATGCGCAGCTTAATGGAAGAAAAAAATCAAAAAATCAAAGCGTTGCTGGTAAAATATGGTTACCCAGAAGATTATTTGCAACCGCAGTTTTTTTGTCCAATCTGTAAAGACGAAGGTAAAATCTATACGCCGCAAACCAGGGAATGTGATTGTTATATAGAGGCTTTCAAGCAGTTACAATACGAAAGTATGGGCTTTTCTAAAACAGAAAAACAAAGTTTTGCAGATTTTTCTTTGGAAGTTTATAGCGAAGAAGTGTTAGCAAACATCCATAAATCTCAACGCGCATATATGCAGGATATTTATCAATATATTTTGCAATATGCAAAAGAATTTCCCAATAATACTAAAACTACAAATAATTTGGTATTTATAGGTAAAAGTGGTTTGGGTAAAACATTCTTTATGCATGCCATTGCCAATGAAGTGTTGCATACCAGAAAAAACATACAATTTATCACAGCATTTAAATGGTTTGAAATGGCTAAAAATTCTTATTTTGGTAATAACGTTGAAGTATATAACGACCTTTTACAAACGGACTTGCTTATGATAGATGATTTGGGCACAGAACCCCTAAATGAAAATATCACTATACCGCAATTGTTTAATTTAATCAATGAACGCCATAATAGAGGCTTACATACCATTTTATCTACCAATTTAGATGCAAATGAGCTGCGCAATAGATATACGGAACGAATTACCTCAAGGTTTGAAGATAGAAGATTTACTACCATATTGCGCTTTTTGGGCAATGATGTTAGAAGGAATATAAAATAATGGCAGTGCAAATTTATTGTAATAAAAAGAATTTTGATGTACAAAAAGCAGAGCGCTTTTTTAAAGAAAGAAAAGTTCCCTATCAGTTAATAGACCTAAAAAAACATAAGTTAGGTAAAAGAGAATTGGAATTGTTTATTCTAAAAGCTGGCTCTGCAGAAAAATTGATAGATAGAAACAACAAGCAAACCAATACGCATCCCGTGGCACTTGTGTTTACAGAAGAACTCATAAAAAATGCAATGCTTGAAGATGCTTCTTGTTTAATTACGCCAATTATTCGTAATGGTAATCAGGTAATTATTGGTTTTGATGAAAAAATCTGTCTTTCTTGGTTAAAGGGTTAGTATGGCATTTACACATTTGCATCTGCATACCGAGTTTAGCCTTTTAGATGGGGCTTGTAAAATTCAATCCTTGGTACAAAAGTTAAAAGAAATAGGGCAGCACGCTTGTGCTGTTACAGACCATGGCGCTATGTACGGTGCCGTGGATTTTTATAATGCCTGCAAAAAAGAGGGAATTAAACCTATCATTGGTACAGAATGTTATATTTGCGAAGATAGAACCAATAAAACCCAAGCTGACAGAGAATATAATCACCTGATTTTATTGTGTAAAAACGAAAAAGGTTACCAAAATTTGTGTAAACTGGTTAGTGCTGGTTTTATTGAAGGATATTATTATAAACCAAGAATCGATTATAAGTTGCTTGCGCAGCATACAGAGGGTTTAATTTGTCTTTCGGCTTGTATTTTTGGTAAATTGCCTCAATTATTGCTAAAAAATCAAGTAGAAGAAGCAAAAAAACATGCTTTATACATGCAATCTCTTTTCGGTGCAGGCAATTATTATATAGAGATTATGAACCACGGCTTAAACGATGAGCTTTTTGTTTTGCCTAAATTGGTTCAGCTTGCCAAGGAAACCGGTATACCACTGGTCGCTACCAACGACTGCCATTATATAGAAAAAGAGCAAGCCAAAGCGCAAGAAGTTTTAATGTGCATTAAAACCGGTAAATTGCTAGATGATAGCGATAGAATGCGAATGCTTACAGATCAGCTGTATGTAAAAACAGAAGAAGAAATGCAAGCTCTATTTGCGCAATACCCAAATGCTATAGAAAATACAGAACGTATTGCCGAGCAATGTAATTTTGAATTTGATTTTAAAACCATGCATTTGCCTGCTTATCCATTAGAAACGGATGTGCAGGCAGTAGATTATTTAAGACAATTGTGCTTGCAAGGTTTACAACAAAGGTACCCCAATAAATGTGAACCGGGCTCTGCACCTTACATTCGTATGGCGTACGAAATTGATATGATAGCCCAAATGGGTTATGTGGACTATTTTCTTATTGTATGGGACTTTATTCGCTATGCTAAGAATAAGGGCATACCCGTTGGCCCGGGCAGAGGCAGTGGTGCAGGCTCCATTGTTGCCTACACCTTAGATATTACAGGCCTTGATCCTTTAAAATACAATTTGATTTTTGAGCGCTTCTTAAACCCGGAACGTTTAAGTATGCCGGATTTGGATATTGATTTTTGTTATGAACGCAGGCAAGAAGTTATAGACTATGTAACCAATAAGTATGGTGCAGATAAAGTGGCACAAATTATTACTTTTGGTACCATGGCCGCAAGGGGTGTAATACGTGATGTGGGTAGAGTGCTTGGCGTACCGCTTGCTAAGGTAGATAAGCTTGCTAAAATGGTGCCAACGCAGCTTGGTATTACTTTAAAATCAGCCTTTCAGCTTAATCCGGATTTAGAAACAGAATATCAAACAGATGAAGAGAGCAGAAAGCTTTTTGATATGGCAAAGCTGTTGGAAGGCATGCCGAGAAATGCAAGTACCCATGCGGCAGGTGTTCTTATATCTTCTAAGCCGGTAACAGATATTGTACCCATTCAAAAAAATGATGAAGTGGTTACCACCCAATATACCATGACTACTCTGGAGCAGTTGGGTTTGCTTAAAATGGATTTTTTGGGCTTGCGTACCCTTACCGTAATACGTGATACCCTTTCACTTATTAACGATACAAACTTACAGAGCGAAGAAAATATACCGCTCAATGACCCTAAAGTTTATAAAATGATTTCTAACGGCGATACCTTGGGTGTGTTTCAGTTAGAAAGTGGGGGCATGCGTGTATTCTTACACAACTTAAAACCGGAATGCTTTGAAGATATTATTGCAGCTATTTCTTTATATCGTCCTGGCCCTATGGATAGTATTCCTAAATACATCCAAGGCAAACATAATGCTGATTCCATACAGTATATTACCCCGGAATTAAAGCCTATTTTAGATGTTACATATGGCTGTATTGTATACCAAGAACAAGTTATGCAAATTGTGCGAGACTTGGCTGGTTATTCATTAGGGCGAAGCGATTTGGTGCGACGTGCTATGTCTAAAAAGAAGCACGATGTAATGGAAAAAGAACGCAATTATTTTGTGCATGGTATACAAAATGAAGATGGTAGTTATTTGGTAGATGGCTGTGTGCGTCGTGGCATTAAAGAAAGCATTGCTAACAAAATATTTGATGATATGAGTTCTTTTGCTTCGTATGCGTTTAATAAAAGCCATGCGGCTGCATATGGTGTACTTAGTGTACGCACAGCGTACTTAAAATGCTATTATCCTGTTGAATTTATGGCAGCTACTCTAAATAGCTTTTTGGATTCTACTTCTAAAATCGCCTTATATGTGCAATATTGCAGGTCTGCAGATATAAAAATATTGCCGCCTAATATTAACCACAGTGTTTGGAAGTTTTCGGTAGAAACACATAACAATCAAAAATGTATCCGTTTTGGCCTTGGTGCTATTAAGAATATAGGGATTGCTGCTGTTCAATCTATTATTGCAGAACGTTTGCAAAGGCCATTTAAAGACCTTTTGGATTTTATAGATAGAATTCCTGAAAAAAGTGTGAATAAACGCATGATAGAGTGTTTTATTAAAGCAGGTGCTTTTGATGGTTTGCAATATAACCGTACGCAAATGCTCAATATCTATGAAAGTGAGTTAGAGAAAAAACAGTCCAGAAGCAAAAACAATGTTCGTGGGCAAATGTCTTTGTTTGATGTATTTCAAAGCACAGAAGCACAAACCGAAGTTTTGCCAATGCAAGAATACCCCTTAAGAACTTTGCTTGCTATGGAAAAAGAAATCACTGGTATTTATATTTCTGGGCATCCTTTGGATGCATATATTCAGCAATTGCAAGCCTATGATTCTATTGTAGATATTTTAGAATATGCTCAGCAGGAAGACAAAGGTATTGCAGTAGATGGAAAACGTGTGCATTTGGCTGGTATATTAGTTGGTGTAAAAAAACGTGCTACTAAAAAGGGGGAATTAATGGCTACCATTGCCCTTGAGGACTTAGGGGCACAAATTGAAGGGCTGGTTTTCCCCAAAGCGTTGCAACGCATGTCAAATGTATTGGAAGTGGATCGCTTAGTAGAAATTTATGCAAAGATTTCAGTAAAAGAAGATGAAGATATCAAAATTATTGTAGATGATGTAAAAGAGCTGCTTTTGAATGAAAACCGACAAATTATAAAGGAAGAAGCCCTCGCCTCAAAAAAAGATGAAAAATTATATTTAAGAATACAAAGTTCTCAATTGGAACATTTAAAAAAGATATTATTGCGTCATGCGGGGAATAGTCCGGTATATGTAAAACTGATAGATACCAATAAAGCAATTTTGTTTGATAAAGAGCTTTGGTGCAATTTAACTGAAGATCTTATAGATGAATGTATAGAAAATTTCGGTATGGATAATATTATTATCCAATAATGCTTAAAATATTGTATTTTCAGCTTGCTATAAAGTTTACTTGCTTATATAATGAAAGTATATAAATATATAGGAGGTTTGTATGGGAAAGTTTATTATTAAAAAAACCAATACAGGCGTTAAATTTGATCTGTTAGCAACCAATGGTGAAGTGGTTGCTACATCCGAAGTTTATAATTCTGAAAGATCTTGCAATAAAGGTATTCAAAGTGTTATAAACAATGCACCTAAAGCTGGCATAGAAAACCAAACCAAAGAAGGTTTTACCAAAGAAAAATGTCCTAAATTTGAAGTTTATACCGATAAAGCAAGCGAATTCCGTTTTCGTTTAAAAGCTACCAATGGCCAGATTATTGCAACCAGTGAAGGCTACAAAGCAGAAAAAAGTTGCTTAAATGGTATTGCCTCTGTACAAAAAAATGTTGTAGATGTAAAAATTGAAAAGCAATTTTAGTTTTTGTAAAATAACCGTGGGTTTCTGCGGTTATTTTTTTATAAATTTTTGACATCAACTCTAAAATATTGTAATATGGTAAAAATATCTGAAAGGAGGTTTGGCATGGAAGCAAATACTGTGCAGAAAGAATTTAATAAGTCTGTTAGAGAGAGCGTATATGAGGTTTTGAAAGGCTTGATTATTTCTGGGGAATTAGCACCGGGTTCTCGTATTAAAGAAACTGAATTTGCAGAGAAATTGCATGTTAGCCGAACCCCTTTACGAGAAGCTTTGCGAAAACTGGAAGATGATGATTTGATTGAATCGGTTGTCAACAAAGGTGTTTTTGTGAAAGCCTTTACTTTAGAAGATATAGAGGAAATTTATAGTATTCGTAACAGCTTGGAAATGCTTACAATTTCATCTGTAATTGTTAATGCAACAGAAAAAGATGTGCAATCATTAAAGAAACATCTTTTACATATTGATGATTTGCTCAAAGAAAACAATTTATCACAAGTAGCTATTGTTGCTCGAGAGTTTCACAATCATATTATAAATCTATCTGGTTTAAACAGGGTAATTGCAGCAATACATGACCAAGATGAATATATAGATAAATTTTCATTTTTAAGCATTCATAAAGAAACGCGCAGAAAAGAGGCGCGAGAAGAGCATTATCAAATTGTGGCTTGTATTGAAAATAAAGATGAAGAAGGTCTGCGTGCTGTAATTCAGCGTCATATTCAACATAGTAAAATGATGTGTTTATTGGCTTTAAAAGAAAATAACAAATTGGTTTCAAGAAAAAATACTAAACTATGAAGAAATTTATTGCGTTATTCTTGCTTTGTGTATGCGTTGCTCAGATGGTATTTGCTGCAGATATACCAACTTTTTATGCTAAAACAGAAAAAGCATTTCATGATTATCATGTAGTAGGGGGGAGCTTTGTTGTTTATCATAATTTTGAACCTGCTGCAGTATTTCACTATGGTATGGCAGATAAAAGAGCACATACTCTGGTAGAAGAATTTACAAAATTTAAAATAGCATCTATTACCAAAATGGTATCTGCCATAGGTTTAATGCAATTGGTAGAAAAAGGGTATTGTAGCTTAGATGACGATATTAGCCATATTTTAGGCTATAAAGTGCGCAATCCTTATTTTAAAAATGTACCTATCACCGTTGGCATGTTGGTTTCACATACATCATCTATTCAGGACTCGGCAAGGTCTGCTCATAAACGTGGTACTGTGGCACAAATGCTTGGGCCAAATCGTGTGAACGACAACGCTTTTGCAAACGTAAAACCTGGTACCAAGTATATTTATTCAAATTTCGGCTTTGGTCTTATAGGTATCATTATTGAGCAAATATCAGGCAAAACTTTGCAACAGTATATGAAAGAAAATGTTTTTACCCCTTTAAATATAGATGCCGGCTATAGTGTACAAGAATTGCAAACCGCAAACGTTGCTGCAAGATATCAAAATGGGGTAGAAGCAGAGAGCATAGCTACCTTGCAAAAGCAAGAACTGAGTGCAGAAATTGATGTAGAAAGAAATTATAATGTTTCAGTAGGTAAATTGCTTATTTCTGCACAAGATTTATCCAAACTATTAATGGTATTGGCTGGCGATGGTTCTTACAACGGTGTTAATATTCTGTCTTCTGATAGTGTGTTGCAAATGCGTAGCGTAGCTCAAAATATATCTTTGTATGGTGTAGGTATAGAACGCAAGGATAATATTATTGAAAATATCACTCTGTATGGGCATCAAGGTCTATATTATAGTGCGTATTGCGATGCCTATTTTGACCCCGAAAACAATATAACCATGGTATTGCTTACCAATGGTCAAGATGTTCGTAGAATTGAAGGTACAAACGCATTGGCAAGGCAATTGTTCATGCTCACCTATAAATATTTAATAGATATTCCCCAAAATCCATATTTGGTTACAGAATAAAAAAGTTTGGAAAGGAATTTTTTATGTTAAACAACGAATTGAGAGTCGGCTTAACCTTTGACGATGTATTGCTTATCCCGCAAGCAAGTGAGGTAGTACCTAATTTGGTAGATTTAAGTACCAACCTTGGTAAAAATATTCATTTAAATATACCATTACTATCCGCTGCTATGGATACCGTTACAGATGATAGAATGGCTATTGCCATTGCTCGTGAAGGTGGGTTAGGCATTATTCATAAAAATATGGATATTGAATCCCAAGCAGCTATGGTAGATAAGGTAAAACGCAGTGAAAACGGCGTAATTACAGATCCATTTTCTCTCACTCCGGAACATAAAATTTATGACGCAGAAAAATTGATGGCAACCTATAAAATCAGTGGTGTGCCCATTGTGCGTGGTACTAAATTGGTTGGTATTTTAACCAACAGAGATTTGCGTTTTGAAACAGATTATTCCAAAAGCATCTCTGAAGTAATGACTTCCGAAGGGCTTATTACTGCTCCGGTAGGTACAACCTTGGAAGAAGCTAAAAAAATATTGGCAAAATATAGAATAGAAAAACTACCCATTGTTGATGAAAATTACAATTTGCGTGGATTAATTACTATTAAAGACATTGAAAAATCTCATAAATATCCAAATTCTTCTAAAGATTTACGTGGTCGTTTGCTTTGTGGCGCTGCACTTGGTGTTACCGGTGATGTAATGGAAAGAGCCTCTGCCTTGTTGAAGGCTGGCGTAGATGTTCTTTCAATAGATACTGCACATGGCCACAGTAAAGGTGTGCTTAGCACAGTAGAAAAACTGCGTACTGCCTTCCCAGAAGCTGTTATTTTTGCAGGCAATGTTGCAACTGCCGAGGCAACCAAAGCTTTGTTTGATAATGGTGTAGATTGCGTAAAAGTGGGGATTGGCCCGGGCTCTATTTGTACAACGCGTGTTGTAGCTGGCATAGGTGTACCTCAAATTACTGCCATTGCAGATTGTGCTAATGCAGCCGCTAAGTTTAATAAACCGATTATTGCTGATGGTGGTATTAAATACTCAGGTGATATTGCAAAAGCCATTGGCGCTGGTGCACACGCGGTTATGCTTGGTAGCCTACTTGCAGGTGTAGAAGAATCGCCAGGTGAAATGGAAATTTATCAAGGTAGATCTTTTAAGGTATATCGTGGCATGGGTTCTTTGGGCGCAATGGCAAATGGCAGTAGTGACAGATACTTCCAGGAAGGCAACAAAAAGCTTGTTCCAGAAGGTGTAGAAGGTAGAGTACCATATAAAGGTGTGCTTTCCGATGCTGTATTCCAATTAATGGGTGGTTTACGCGCAGGTATGGGCTATTGTGGCGCTAAGGATATTGAAACATTGCGTACCAATGCACAATTTATTAGAATTACGAGCGCAGGCCTAATTGAAAGTCATCCTCATGACATTTCATTAACCAAAGAAGCCCCAAACTATTCAAGATACTAAGGCATGATTTTCATGCCTTTTTTGGAAGATATGCAACAAAATTTTATACAACAGCAGAATCAAAGTAATTATAATAAACCTCTTCCGGAACGCATGCGTCCACAAAACTTAGATCAGGTTTTTGGGCAACAACATCTCATTGGTAGGGGGCGTCTTTTGCGTAGAGCTATAGAAAAAGACAATCTTAGTTCATGTATTTTTTACGGCCCGGCAGGCACAGGTAAAACCACGATTGCTAATATTATTGCTAAATATACGAAGTCTGATTTTGTAAAACTCAATGCAGTTACCTCGGGTGTAGCAGAGTTACGTAATGTATTAAAAAAAGCAGAGCAAAATTTACAGCTTTTGCAAAAACCTACCATTTTGTTTTTGGATGAGTGCCATCGTTGGAGTAAGGCACAGTCCGACAGCATTTTGCCCGCCATTGAAAATGGACTTATTAAATTTATAGGTTCTACTACAGAAAATCCGTCAGCAGCTATGACACCGGCGATTGTAAGCCGTTGCCGTGTATATCGATTTTTGCCACATAGCTTAGAGGATGTAACTCAGGCTTTGAAAACGGCGTTGCAAGATCGGCAACGTGGTTATGGTAATTTAAAAATTCATATAGAAAACGAGGCTCTGGACTATATTGCACAAACTTCCGGAGGCGATATTCGCCAAGCACTTTCTGCGCTGGAAATGGCAGTTAATGTTGCAGATAAAATAGACGGAGAATTGCAAATAGATATTACTTTGGCAAAAGAATGTGTGCAAACGCCTGTGATTGGCATAGATAAACAATTATATTATGATATGATCTCAGCGATGATTAAAAGTATGCGTGGATCAGATCCGAACGCATCTTTGTTTTGGCTTGCACGATTATTGCATACAGGTATCGATCCTCGTATTATTGCTCGCAGGGTAATGGTACACGCAAGTGAAGATGTAGGTCTTGCAGATCCCAACGTGCTTTTGCAGGCTCATGCTGCTGTAAAGGCAGTAGAGTTTGTAGGCATGCCGGAAGCAAGAATTCCATTGGCGCAAGCTGTACTTGCAATTGCTTTGGCAGAAAAGTCCAACAGTGTAGTACAGGCGATAGATGAGGCAATGGCCCATGCAAAAGCAGGTAATGCAGTACAAGTACCCAATCATTTGTGCGATCATAGCTATGCTGTTAAAGGCGAACTAAGGGGGGAGTATTTGTATCCGCACAATTATGAACACCATATCGTCGCACAAAAATATGTACCTGAAGAATCTCAAGATGTAATATTCTATGAGCCAAGTTCGCAGGGGAAGGAAAAAGAAATTGCTGAAAGATTGAACTTTTGGAAACAGGAGTTAGATAAGCGTAAATAGTAATTGTTGCAATTGGATATTGAGAATAATAATTGCTTTTGCTATAATATATAGGTACTTTTTGAAAGGTTCTCAGCGTGATTGAATATGTTTAAATTAAAGAAAATTTTTTGTATAGCACTTTGTGTTTGTTTGTTACCTACCTTGTTGTTGGCAGAGACGGCACAATATACTGCTACAACAACAAAAGCTTTAAAATTAAAAAAGGAAGCAAATGCCAATGCAAGAGGTATTGGCAGCATTCCGGAAGGCAAGCAGCTCTCTATATTGGAAATTGTTGGGGATCATTTCAAAGTAGATTATAATGGTCGTATTGGCTATGTAAGTGCAAATTATTTTAAGGATTTTGCAATACTTGAGCAAAAAACAAGCCCAATTGTTCTGTTAGAAGATGAAATGTTAGAAACTGTAGAACCAGTACAAGCCGTAGCTACAAATAACGATTTTAATTTGGACGAAGGTTTTGTACCACGTTATGTAGCTAAAAATACAGATACTGCTGTCTTATACGCACAACCGGATCAAAATTCTAACTATGTTACCACTGTACCAAAATATAGTTTTGATTTAGAACTTTCACAAATATGTGGTGAATGGGCTATGGCAAAATATATGGATAAAGTTGGCTATATAAA
Source organism: Bacillota bacterium (assembly GCA_023396045.1). Classification (GTDB taxonomy): domain Bacteria; phylum Bacillota; class Clostridia; order Christensenellales; family Aristaeellaceae; genus JAAZPT01. The sequence continues at coordinate 33,288 of JAEWXD010000036.1, forward strand.
AACAGAATTTCTTGTACAGTATGACTTTATTGATCCCTATGCAGAGCGTTTTCCGGGCATTGTAAATTATAAATATGCTGCAGTTTTTGCAGAAGATACACCTCTTATAGATCAAAAAAATCCTAAAAAAATACATAAGGTAATACCGGCAGGAGCAGTTATTGGCGTAGAGGCTCCGGATGAAAATGGTTTAATGCACGTGGCATATATGAAACGCAGGCATGCTCTTGTAAAACAAAGTAATGCTATACGTTTGGTAGAAGTAAAAAATTATGATGAAGCTCAAAAAGGCGATTTAATTAGTGTGTTTACCACTTTCTTCCCGGTGCATAATAGTAATGCTGATATTATTGGCAGGGTATACAATATGTACCATTCTACCAGCATGCTTAACGGTAAAATATTACAACCTGGCGAGCAATTTTCTATGAACCAGGAAATTGGCCCATATAAGAAAAAAACAGGCTATAAAAAAGCACCTATTGCAAGCAAAACGGTGAGTGTCGGTTACGGTGGTGGTACTTGCCAGGTAAACACAACTATGTATAATTCATTGTTACAAGTACCTGTACATGTAAAACATAGGCGAGTGCATTCTAAGTCTGGTGCGGTATATGTTCCCGTTGGCTTTGATGCTGCTGTAGGTAGCTTATCAAGCATTGATATGAGGTTTGAAAACACTCTTCCTTATCCAATTATGCTACAATATTATGTTTCCGATAATATTTTAACTTCATTAATTTATAGAGCAGAGTAAAATGCAACTAAAAGAATTTCACGGCTTTCAGGAGTTGTTAAATGCCCTAAATGGTGCTATACATCACAATACCTACATTTACCATAATGTAGGTATTGCTGTTTCTGGTGGAGCGGATTCTATTGCACTTTTGTATACTGCTTATTTGTTGCGTAAATCTATGCCGATTCGTATATATGCCATTCATGTAGAACATGGTATACGTGGGCAGTCTTCTATAAATGATGCAGATTTTGTGCAGCAATTATGTAAAGAATTGGATATTCCACTATATATAAAACATATAGAGGGCTTACAAGATATTGCTACCGGTTTAGAAGAAAAGGCTAGAAAAGCGAGATATCAAGTCTTTCAAGAAGCCTATAAGGAACTTTCTTTGGATTGTATTTTATTGGCTCATCATTTAAACGACCAGTGTGAAACTCTTTTAATGAATATCGCGCGTGGTACTGGCATTGAGGGTTTATGTGGCATACGCCAACGCAGTGTTATGCATAATATGCATTTTATAAGGCCGTTTATCAACATTTCAAAATTCACTATATTGCAAGTATTACAACAGAATGATATTTCATTTTGCGAAGACGAGAGCAATATGGATAACACTTTTACAAGAAATAAAATTCGTAACGAAATTTTGCCTATATTAGAAAACGGTTTCCCTGCTTTGCAACAAAGTCTTCTTCGTTTGTCTGCGCAAGCAACTGAAGATACTGCATATTTTAATGCACAGGTAGATAGATTTATTTTGAATCACGCCTATATAGAATTTCCGTTTTGTTGTGCAAAATTGGATGCAATGTTGGCATTGCCTACTGCAATTGCAAGCAGAGTGATAAAGAAAATGTATCAAATAGCTTTATTGCATTACCAATTAGAAGATAATGTTAATAGATTAAAAAATACGATAGATTATACTGCAATACAAAATGTATTACATTTGCTTAAACAAGAAAACTTTGATACTATAGAACTTGCCAACGGAATATTTGTGTCAAAAGAATATAAATATTTACATTTTACAAAAGATAAAACACACATTGCAACAAATTTACAAGAGTGTATAGATCAAAAAAAATGTGCGTATTTAAATGCTTTTATTTTTAAGATCGTAAATATGCCAAAGGGCGTTTCTAACGGAAAGTTAAAGCAAGCTGTGTCTAAAACTATATTAGATAAAGCTGTATGGCGCTTTCGTGAACCGGGGGATATGTTTATGCCCTTTGGTATGCATGGAAAAATGCCGTTAAAAAAATATTTTATTGATAAAAAAATAGACAAGTCTTTTCGCAATGTGCTTCCGCTTTTAGCCATAGGCAAGGATGTGCTTTGGGTGAGTGGTGTTGGCGCATCAGAATTATTACGAACTAATGATACAAATGGTATCTTAGAAATACAACAAATTTTACCATGGATATAGGGGGAAATATGGAAAATACAGCAAAAATGTATAAGGATATTGAAAGTATTCTTTTTACAAAAGAACAAATTGCAAAAGCAATTAAAGTATTAGGCGCAGAAATCACAAAAGATTATGCAGGTAAGATGCCGGTTGTTATATGTATTTTAAAAGGTGCAAGTGTGTTTTTTGCAGACTTAATTCGTGAAATTGATTTACCTTTAGAAATTGAGCATATGGCTATTTCTAGCTATGGAAATTCTACCACTACAAGTGGGGAAGTTCGTATGATTAAAGACTTAGATAGAAGTATCTTTGAACGTGATGTACTTATCGTTGAAGATATTGTAGATACTGGTACAACATTAAATTTCTTAAAAAATATTTTAAAAGAGCGTGGTGCCAATTCTATTAAAATCGTTTCTTTGCTTGATAAGCCTGCGCGAAGAACAGTAGATTTAAAAGTAGATTATTCTTGCTTTGAAACACCGGATGCTTTTGTAGTAGGCTATGGTTTAGACTATGCAGAAAAATATAGAAACTTGCCGGATGTTGGTGTTTTAAAGGCTGAAATATATAACCGTTAAGTGTTACAAAACATTTGATTAGTTAAATAAAAAAAGTGGTATAATTAACTTATACTGCTTGTTTTATTGTGTATATATCAGGCATATGGTATAATAAAATTTAGTTTATTCTAGTATATTAGGAGGCCAAAACTTGAAAAAGTCTAAAGGTTTTGTTGGGTACATCGTACTTCTTGTTTCATTTATTGCAATTGCTACTTTAGTAAATGGCGGATTGCTTGGTAATCAAAGTAAACGAATTGAGTATCCTGAATTAATTCAATTAATACAAAATGGAGAAATTGAAGCTGTTGCTATAAGAAATACCAGCTTACTTGGTTTATTGAAGGATACAAAAATTAAAGATAAAAAATCTTTTCCGGAAAGTCGTTATGATTTTGAAACAACCATAGGTGCCAATTTTATAGAAGAAGTAATGCAAATTGTTGCATTAAAGAAAAATGTACCTGTAGAACAATTAAGTATTAAAGACATTGGCTTTCAAATACAATATAGGGCTCCGGTTGTGGTGCCTTGGTATGTAGAGTTTTTGCCACTCATTGTTATAATGTTATTTTCTGTGGGTGTTTGGTTCTTTATTATTCGTAGCCAAGGTGGCGGCGGTGGTAAAGTTATGAACTTTGGCAAAAGCAAAGCCAGAGTAAACGATCCAAGCAAAAATAAAATTACTTTTGCAGATGTTGCCGGCGCACAAGAAGAAAAAGAAGAATTGCAAGAAATGGTAGACTTCTTAAAAAATCCCAAAGCTTATACTGAAATGGGGGCACGCATACCGAAGGGTGTATTGTTGGTGGGTCCTCCGGGAACAGGTAAAACCTTGCTTGCCAAAGCTGTAGCAGGGGAAGCAAATGCACCATTCTTCTCTATTTCCGGTTCAGACTTTGTTGAAATGTTTGTAGGCGTTGGTGCTAGCCGTGTAAGAGATTTGTTTGACCAAGCTAAAAAGTCTTCTCCAAGTATCGTTTTTATTGATGAAATAGATGCTGTAGGTAGACATAGAGGTGCAGGTTTAGGCGGCGGGCACGATGAACGTGAGCAAACTTTAAACCAACTTTTGGTTGAAATGGATGGATTTAGCATTAACGAAGGCGTTATTGTAATGGCTGCTACCAACAGACGTGATATTTTAGACCCGGCACTGTTAAGACCCGGCAGATTTGACAGGCAAATTTCTGTAAGTTATCCTGATTTTGATGGTAGAATAGAAATTATGAAGGTACATAGTAAGGGGAAACCATTGGCAGAAGATGTTGACTATGCTAATTTAGCCAAACGTTTGCCTTATGCAACCGGCGCAGATATTGAAAACGTAATGAATGAGGGGGCTATTTTAGCAACCAGAGCAAAAGCAAAAGAAATTACACAGCAGAATTTAGTAGATGCTATTGCACGCGTTCAAATGGGGCCGGAAAAGAAGAGTCATAAAAAAACTGAAAAAGATCAAATTATGACAGCTTATCACGAAGCAGGCCATGCTGTAATTGGCCATATTTTACCTGAATGTGATGAAGTGCATTTGGTAACCATTGTTCCCCGTGGTCGTTCAGGTGGGCATACATTGTCGTTGCCTACAGAAGAAACAGACAGCATGAGCAAAACCAAACTATTGTCTATGATTACCATGGCTTTAGGTGGTCATGCAGCAGAAGAAGTTGCATTGGGCGATCATTATATTGGTTCTCAATCTGATTTACAATATGTAACTAATTTGGCAAGAAAAATGGTTACAGAATTTGGTATGAGCAAAGAAATTGGCACAATTTATTTAGGTAGTGATAGTGAAGTGTTTGTTGGCCGTGAGCTTGGTCATAGTAAGTCTTATAGCGAAGAAATCGCAGCAAAAATTGATAAAGAAATTGATTCTATTTTATCTGCATGCTATGCACAAGCCAAAAAAATATTAACCGATCATTTTGATAAGTTAAAGGCCGTAAGCGATGCACTTGTACAAAATTTAACATTGCCAAGAGCTGAATTTGTAGCCATTATGGATGGCGAATCAAATTCTGAAAATAAAGAAGAAGTATTACCGTAGTATATATAAAGGTTAACGCATAATGGATAGAAGAAGATCTCAGAATCAACAAACCCGATCGCAAAATCAGGGCATGCCAAATAATGTACATTATAACCATTTGCCACCCGATCAACCGGTGTCAAATCCAAATTATGCAAGGTCTGTTCAGTATGCAAATAATACTCTTGGGCATAACCAAAACCAAGTTCTGTTAACCCAAAATACTACATCTAAAAGTAAACTTCCATTTGTTGTAGGGCTATGTATTGCTTTTCTTATAGCATTATACCTGTTGATTCGTTTTGTGTTTATTAAACCCAACGGCATAGACATACCGGAAGCGGCAAGTACAGAACAGATTGGTCAAGTAATAATAGATAATAATACACCCGTGTTACCGACCATTGGTGCACAAAATACTGCTGCAGAATCTTTAGCAGCAACTACAGCAACAGAAGTTTTTGCACAAGGAGTATATTTTGACGGTATACATTTGGGAGGTTTAACTTTTTCTGAAGCAGAGTCCAAAGTTGCTGAAAATATTCATCAAAAGCGCAATGCAATTAATGTTGTTGTAAATTATAATGGGCAACGTGTATTTACAGTGAATGCAGCAACTGTTAAATATGATTTTAATCCAAATTTTAATCTTAATAAAGCTTGGGTAAACCATAAAACTACAAACACAAATTTAAGTGCTCAAAATGCACAGTATTATTCTGAAACTGGTAATTTAGATTTCTCGTCTGTAGATTCCATGCTGGATCAAATTAAAAATCATGTTAATACAAAACCCAAAAATGCAGAAATTGCAGGGTTTGATCCAAATAGCGATTATCCTTACATCATTCAAGATGATGTAAGCGGTAGGGAAATTAACATAGAACAAGCCAAAGCAGACATTCAATTGTTGGTAGAATCTGGAACGTCTGGTAATGTAGAATTACAAATCAAAAACACGCAAGCACAAATTACTACAGAGCAATTAAAAAGTAAATTCAAATTGTTGAATAGATCTCGTACTCCTATTTCAAAAGATAGTACTGAGCAAAGAACGGATAATATTCGTTTGGCATTTTCACGTTATAACGGTATGAAAATTGGTTCAGGTAAGCGTTTCAGTTTTAATAACGTGGTAGGGCCACGAACCTTAGAAGCAGGTTTCTTTGAAGCTGTAGAATATGCTTATGGTGAAATTGTGTATGGCTATGGTGGCGGTGTTTGCCAAGCAAGCTCTACAACCTATCAGGCTGCTGTAAAGTCTGGTTTAAAAATTAAAAAAAGGGTGCAACACGCCAGAACCGTGAATTATACTGATCCGGGTTTAGATGCAACTGTATATCTAACAAAGAATAGAAATATTGACTTTGTATTTGAAAACAATACAGATCATGATATTTATATTGTTGCCAGGGTAATTAAAGACCCTTCTAATAGAAAACGTTTTATGGCAGAAACAGCTATTTACGGTTATTCTGAAGGGGATATTAAATATGAGTTGGAAACCGAAAAAATTCAAGAAATTCCTGCGCCAACTGAAGTAGAATATATTCAAGATAAAAAACAGGAACATGTAATATATACAGACCAAGAATATATTTCTCAAAAGGCAAGCAAAGGCTTTGTGGTTGCCACATATTTAGTAAAAAAGGTAAATGGTAATATAGTAAGTAAAGAAACGATAAGTCAAGATACTTATGTTGCTCGTCCACAACGTGTTTATGTAGGTGTAACTCCTCGATAATAAAATGCTTATTATAAGCTAAGGAGATAATATGAGAAAAACAAAAATTATATGCACTTTAGGCCCTGCATCCAATACTCCGGAAGTAATTAGGGAAATGATTTTAGCCGGTATGGATATTGCCAGGTTTAACTTTTCCCACGGTTCACAAAGTTCCCATTTGGAAACTGTTCGCACCTTGGCTAAAGTGCGTAATGAATTATATTCTAATGTTGCAACAGTGTTAGATACTCGTGGCCCGGAAATTAGAATCAAAACCTTTAAAGAAGGTAAAATTAATCTTACAAAAGGTAACCGTTTTACTTTAACAACATTGGATGTTGAAGGTACCGCAGAGTGCGTTTCAATAACATATGCTGATTTACCTAAAGATATTGCTATCGGTTCGCCTATCTTGATTGATGACGGTTTAATCGAATTACAAGTAGAAAGCAAAACTGAAACAGATATTATTTGTTCAGTTATCGTTGGTGGAGAATTATCTAATCGTAAAGGCATTAATCTGCCGGGTACCAGATTCTCTATGCCGTATTTAAGCCAAAATGATATAGACGATATTATTTTTGGTATCCGTACCGGTTTTGATTTTATCGCCGCTTCTTTTGTACGTAATAAAGATGATTTAATGCAAGTTCGTAAGCTGTTAGATGAAAATGGTGGCGAACATGTTCGTGTGATTGCTAAAATAGAAAATGCTGAAGGTGTAAAGAATATTGATGAGATTATTCAATATAGTGATGCAATTATGATTGCCCGTGGTGATATGGGTGTAGAAATACCTTTAGAAGAAATTCCGGTGTTACAAAAACGAATTATCAAAGCAACTATTTTAGCTGGTAGACCGGTAGTAACTGCTACCCAAATGTTAGAGAGCATGGT
>JAEWXD010000008.1 GCA_023396045.1 Bacillota bacterium
GTGCACCCATGTATTGTATGGATGCTTGCCCACACGCTGATAATTGCCCCTATTATGCACCTCACTTTTACTTGCAACATCCACGTGCTGTTAAGGATGATTTGGTATATGCTGTTTGTGAAACAAGCGATGTAGAATCCGTATTAAAAGCCTTGCAAAAAGGTCCTTATGGCAGATGCGTATACCATTGTGATAACACCGTTGTAGATCATCAAGTGGTACAAATGGAATTTGAAAACGGCGTACATGCCAACTTAACTATGACAGCCTTTACTAAAAATTGCAGCCGTGATATTCATATTTTCGGCACGAAGGGAGAGCTGTTTGGCAATATGGAGCGAGGTAGCATTACCATACATGACTTTACAGATGGCAGTACACAAAATATTCAGTTACAAACCAGTGATACCGGCCATATGGGGAGTGATGAGCGCCTGGTGCAAGACTTTGTGCAGTCTGTATTGCGTAAGCAGGCAGGCCGCTCCTCTGCAGAACGTTCTGTAGAAAGCCATCTCATGGCATTTGCGGCAGAAGAATCACGAATTTCCGGCAAAGCAGTACAATTAAAAACACCGTAAGAATTTCTTACGGTGTTTTTAAAGCAAAAGCCACCAGTGTAACTGGTGGCTTGTTATTATGCCTGCATTTTTTTCTTTTTGTGAATAATCACTAAACCAAGCAAAGCGATTGCCATTAGAATGAGTGGCGTTGCATAGCCGGCATCACCGGTTTGCGGTGCGCGTTTGGTGTTTACAAACAGAATATCACCGGTATATGGCATACCATTTTTCAGTAATTCGGTTTTAGCGGTTAATTTATCGTCTGTAGCTGTAGTGGTAATTTTTACGGTGTATACGCTGTTGTCATACATCATATTCTTGATATTACCCTGCATTTCAGAAATGGTATAGGTAAATGTGCCGGCATTGCTGAATGTTCGTGCAGCAAAGATAAAGTTGCCGTTCTCGTCATTATGAACGATTTGTTGCCTGCCGGAAGCATCTGTAATTACAAATGCAAAGTCTTCGGCTTTCATGCGATAGTTCACGGCTTTTTTTACACCGCCAAGCACCACAGAAACAGGTTTAAAACTTGGGTTTACAGGTTTTCCACTTGTTACTACTGTTAATTGAATGGTTTCATCGTCTGTGGCTACAGCGTCTTTGCCTTCCGGCCATTGTGTGGCTTGCCATTGGAAATCATATAATTTTCTGGTTCCTGCAGGAGAAGTAGCATCAGCTTGCATTTGCCCGGTTACTGTGCCGGTTACAGTGAACATGCTGCCGGATACTGCAGCATCAGCAATTTTTATATTTGGAATGTTTATACGCATCCAACCATCTGTGTCGCCTGCACCAAATACCAAATCATGCAATTGTTGGTAGTTGGTAATGTTTGTTGGGGCAGACATTACAATGTGTGCTTTGCGGCCTGCAATGGTTTTTTCTGTTATGGTAAAATCACCAAAGTTTTCTAAAGTAACGTCTCCGGCTGTAAAGCTGAGACCTTCCGGCAAGTCTACATCCGCAACAAATTGTACATTTTTTACATCAACTACGATATCTTTAAATTCAATTTTCCCTACATAAGGTTGCTCTATGGCTAACATCTGATCACGGATGGCAGCAGTGTTGAGTGCACCGGTAATGGTAATGCTTGCACCTGTTTTTGTTTCATAAACAGCAACGTGTTCTGTATCGCCATTTACAAGCATATCGCCGGGAATGGTCAGTACAGCTTTTGCTACCGGTGCAACAGATACTTGAATGCTTGTATCGTTTGTGGCAATGGCGTCTTTGCCTTCCGGCCATTGTACCACATCCCAAACAAATGCAAATGCTTTTACAGTACCGGCAGGGGATGTAGCCAGTGCTGTCATTTCACCTGTTAGGGTACCTGTTGTGGTTAATGGCACACCGGGTGTAGCATTGTTTGCTACCTTTACAGTAGGTACAATAATGCGCATCCAACCATCTGTGTCGCCTGCACCAAATACCAAGTCGCGCAATTGTTGGTAGTTGGTAATGCCGTCAGGCGCTTTCATGGTAACGGTTAAAGTTTGCCCGGCAAATTCTTTTTTGCTAACAACAAAACCACCAAAAGCTTCTGTATTTACTTCTTCTCCTACAAAACTCATTCCGGCAGGTAAAGTCATACGGGCAGTAAATTCTACGTTCTTTATATTTACTTTAATGTCTTCAAATTTGATATTACCGGCTTTATAGGCTTCTTCAATATCCAACATCTGTTTGCGAATAGCGGATACATTTACTGTTCCTGTAATAGCCACAGTATCGCCTGTATTTACTTCGTATACGGCATTGTGTTCTGTATCGCCGTTTACCAGCATATCGCCGTATAAGGAAAGTGTAGCGGGTGTTACTGGTAATACAGAGTAAGTGATGTTACGATAGTCATTATTATCTAACGCTTTATCTTTGCCTTCCGGTATTTGAATACCGGTCCAAGAAATATCATATACTTTTCGTTCGGTTCCCTTAATGGCTACAGCATTAAATTTACCCTGCACAGTGCCGGTTGCTGTTAAAACAGTGTTAGGTGTTGCAGTATTGCTGATTTTACAGCCATCTACACGCATAGTCATCCACCCTGCAGTAGAGTTAATGCTGTCTTTGAGTTGTTTGTAATTTGCGATATTTTGGCTTTGGAAGTCCATTACTACAACCAATTCTCTGGCGTTTACAGTAACGGAGCTTACTTCAAATGCATCGCCAAAACCTTCAATATGTAGGTCTTGGACTGTTAAATCAATAGGCAATACCCAGTTGGCAGGTACCTGTAATTTGGCAATAAAGCTACTGGTGGCATTTTTTATTTGAATTCGTGTTAAATCAGGTTCAGCACCATTGTTGGTGAGTTGATTTTCCAATTGTGTCATCAAATCTTTGATGGCAGATGTTTGTATGCCGGCTGTTACACTAAATGCTTCATTGCTGAATACAGGTTTTATATTAGTGCTGTCACTATTTTGGGAAGTGCTCCACAAATCAGCAGGAAGTGCTTGTAGAGGAATCGGTTCTATACCGGCTTGTGGCTCCCACACTAAATAATAGGTGGTATCGGCATTGACAACAGCATTGCCAATAGTAACGGTTGTGGTTCCCAACGGATCGGCATACCAACTATAAGTATCACCAAACCAACCACCAGTGTCGGATGGCTTCATTTTATAGTCTTCGCGGGTAGCAATATTTCCGTTGTTGGAGTAAGTGATATATAAACCGTCTGTGTAGGTAGTGAATGTGCTGTCCAATGATTTGAGTAAATCCATCAATTTGGTACCGACAACCGTTTTGCTTTTTACTACAGCAACTTCGCCACCGGCAGGATTGGACTCTATAGTGAATACATTGGTTTTTTGTTTAAAGATACTATTTGCACCAAACACACCACCGTTGGCAGAAAAACGTACAGAAACGCGTACATCTTTCCATTTTGCGTGTAAGTCGATCTTGGCTTTGTTTGCCGGCACAACAAGTTCACTGCCTGCAGCTACTTCGTTGCCGGTATCATCTACCTAAGCAATAAATTCTAAGCCGGGTGCCGTAAATGCCGGCACAGCTGTTACAACATCGTGAAAGCTTGCCACATTTATTTTTCTGCTTGGTGCGTTGCCGGATACCAAGTGTGTTACATCCGGGTCTAAATTGTTATGATATATAACAGCATAGCTGGATGCATCACTTTCCCATTTGGCGTATATGGTGGTATCGTTTTTAATTTTTGTGTTTGCAGGGTCATAGGCTGTATCATCAGAACGGTGGAACCAGCCTAAAAAGCGTTGGCCCGGTGCAGTAGGGCTGGCGGGTACTACAATTTCTTTGCCGTCTGCTTTTAGCGCATCCTTTAAGGCATAGCCACGCATGGCAAACAATTCTTTATCTGCTTTAGTGCCGTCTTGAAATTGGGCATCGGCATTGTTCAGTTGAAAAATTACTTTGCTGGCAGGAACCCATACATATTTTTGCCCGTCAGCAGAAGCGTTGGGAACAGGGTAGGTATAAACTTGCCCGTTGCTGTTAATAGGTACAAGGCTGGTTGTTTCTGTATTACTAAGTTGGAAGTGGTGCAGTTTTTCATTGCCGTTTTCTGGTCCGTTTACAGGAATTTTATTTGGTGTTTTGCTATCGTAAACATGGTGTGTGCCGCTAAGAACAATGTAAGCTTGGCCGGATTGAGAAGCACCGGTATGCCTTTCGGCTGTTGCAGGTGTTTCTACATTAGAACCGTTAATAAAGCGCACAAAGCTATCGCTGTCATTATTTTGTACACCAAAAGCAGCACCGCTTTGTTTGCCGTTGCTTGTAAGCGTAGATTGATCAAAAGTAACACGGCCTTTGTGGATATTCAAACCGCCTGTACCGGTGTTGTTTACATTTACCGTAGAATTTATAAAAGTACTATCATTTAGTTGGCTACCGCCTATGGAAATACCGGCGGTAGAGCCAGCGTTGGAAGTAATGGTGGAATTTACTACATTTGCACTGCTTTGAATCGTAAAACCGGTTGCATAACGCCATGAACTGCCTTGATTCACTGTAAATTCTGAATCCACCATATTCAGCTTGTTAACATAGCAACCTTGGCCAAAGCCTGTCAAAGTAAGCGAGGCATTTTTTAAATTTAAATCACAGGCGTCTTGCCAGGTGCGTGTGTTAGAATCTATACTTACGGTGCAATTTTCAAATGTGGTGGCAGAGGAATATACATTGGTAGCGCATTTATCTTGAATGGTGACGGTAACGCTGTTTTTGTCTGTAGAGCCTTTGATGGCTGCCCCGCCAAGGTTAACCCCTTTGGTACCGTTTTCGCCGGCATTGTTTTTAAATACATATTTACCGTCGTTTACCTGTGCGCCGGCATTAACTGTTAATGCTGTTTTAAATGATGTCATTGTGAGGGTTGCGCCGTTTTCACAAGTAATGGCTGCACCGTTGGCTATGGTAATACCCATTTGTGTAGAACTACCCGTTACTGTTGTATCACCGGCAACAACAAGTGTACGCCCTGTGGGCACAGTGGCTTGCACGGCAGCATAAGCAAAAGTACCCTTCATGTGAATGCGATCACCCACATTACTGGCTGCAACGGCCTCAGCCAATGTTGCATAGCTTGTGCCTTCATTATTGTTAAGCCAGAATTTTGATTCTGTACTGCTTGCCATTACAGATACCGTGTGTAAACTGAGTAATAATACAAGCACCAGTAATACAGCTATTCTTTTCTTCATAACAATTCCTCTTTCCAAAACAGTAAATAAAAATATATTGATTGCATAATAATATAAGTCTAATTTATTTTACAATAATTGAATGAAGTTTGCAATCATATTTTAAATTTTTTTGTAATAAAAATATAGTTTTATTATGTGCTTCCTTTTATATATGGATTTTTTGCGTTGTGCGTTCTTCTTATGAAAAGTTAAACAAAAATAAGATCAAATGCATTTGTTTTTGATATATAAAATATGTATTATCATTTCTTGCTTTGCCATCATTGTTTTGGCTGGGCGTTGTTTTGTATACCTGTTTTTTCGCAAATGGTTGCCATTGATTTTTCTGTATTGTTAAGCAAAATTTTTGCTTGCTGCAAGCGTATGGCTTTTAGCCTTTCGCTTAAAGTACAGCCTTGGTTCTGTTTATAAATGCGTTGTAAATAATGTGGGTGTATATGCAACGCGTTGGCAATATCCTTTATAAAAATTTGTTCGCTATAATGTTCTTGCAAATAATGGTTGGCAAAGGCAATATAACTGCTGTTGTCGGGGGCACTGCTTCCCATAGACCAAAAATTTGCCAAAATTAAAATAAGTTGTGTGCATAGTATACTTTCAAAATATTCGTTTGCTTCTTCCTTGGTTTTCATTTGGGTAATTTGTTTAAGCAAAAGATACATGCTGTTATTATGGTCGGTAAATACCTTATATTTGGCAGGGGTTTGATATAGCTTTTGTAAGGGGGCATAGCTTTCATATAAAGTTGCCAAACTTGGTATGTTGGCGGATGGTATTAAATGATATTCTACATTCATCATGCTTACAGTATCGCTTTCAAAATACAGGTTGCTGTGTGCTACGCCGGCATCTATCCAAACAAATTGTTTTCTGCCAAGCATTACAATTTCATCTTCCACTTTAATAGAAAGCATACCATGCCGCACATACATAATTTCTGCAGATTTATGGGCATGATCAAAATTGAGCGTAGTACCAACCATATCACTGCGGTCATAATAATAACTAATGCTGGGCACATAATTTTGTTGTATATATTTTTCTTGCAATAGGCTAAAGTTTTGCATGGTGTTTCCTTCGCTTTACAGGGTATATGTTAGAATTGCTTTGCAACACCAAATGTTCATTGCTTTCGTCTGATGTTAAATTAAAGCTTTTTCTATATTGGTTAGGGGTGGAACCGCTGTACTTTTTAAATACACTAAAAAAATATTTGGTGTTGGTAAAGGAACAGCTTTGCGCTATGGTATCTATATCCAGTGTGGTGCTTTCCAACAATTTTTTGGCGTGGTGTATGCGTAGTTCCATAATATATTCCAATATTTTTTTATGGCTTTGTTCTAAAAAAATACGGTGTAGATAATTGGGGTGTATGCCTGTATAATTGGCAATTTGTTCTACTGTAATGGCTCTGGTGTAGTTTTCGTGTATATAACGCATGGCAAGCCCTACATGCTTGTTATAGGGGTAGCGTTTGTAAGTGCTTTTTAATATACTGTTGGCATTTTGTAATATGGTATAGAGTGCATACTGTATGGGCAAGGTCTTATCTATAGTATGGCTTGCCATATAAATTTGTAAAAGGGAAACCATTCTTTGGTGGGTGCTTAGTTCATCGGTAATGGAAAGAACACCATCATTTTGTTGTGTAAGGCTTTGCAAATGCTGATATATGTTTTGTAAATCGGCAAATACAGGTAAAATAGAGTGCTCCCAACGCAAGCCGATATTGAGCGCATTGCAATAAAAATCACTGCTTGCTTCTTCAATGCGGTAGTTTTCTTGGGCATGTATCAATAGTAAGGAGCAAGGTTGCAAGTTTATTTCTGTGTTTGCGGTGCGCAATACGGCTTGCCCTGAAAGCATGTGCAAAAAACGCAAAGAATTTTTATTTGCTTCTTCTACATTATGTATATGGTAAGAAAATTGTTCCATATAGGGTTGAAAACAACCGGTCATACATCACCTCAAAAGTATAAAATACTAATATATATTTTAATAATAATGTATAAAAAGTATATTTTCAATAATAATTCTACAAATATATTAGAAAATTAAACTTATATGTTTGATTTTTTCTTTTCTTGCCAAACAAAATGAGTATAATAATATACAACTAAAAATAATAAAGGAGGAAGTAATCATGAAAAAATTACTTTCAGCAGTACTTGTTTTATCATTGTTACTCACCATGGCTCTGCCTTTTGCCCATGCAGAAGAAAAAGTAGAATTGATCTTTGGCATTTGGGATAAAAACCAACAACCCGGTATGCAAGCCATAGGGGATGCTTACACCGCAAAAAATCCTAATGTAAGTGTTAAAGTGCAAGTAACACCTTGGGATGAATACTGGACCAAACTGCAAGCAGCAGCAGAAGGCGGTCAACTGCCGGATGTATATTGGATGCACGCCAATTATTTCTTTGTATATGCAGATGCAGATGTTATGCTTGATTTAACACCGGCAGAAATTGACTATAGTCAACACCCGGAAGGCATTACAGCGTTGTATAACTTTAACGGCAAACAACTTGCTGCCCCTAAGGATTATGACACCATTGCTTTGGCTTACAACAAAGAAATGTTTGATAAAGCCGGTATCGCATACCCAGACGATACATGGACATGGGAAACCTTAGTAGAAACCGCTAAAAAACTAACCGATGAAGAAAAAGGTATCTATGGCTTTGGCGCACCGGTAAGCGACCAAAGCGGTTACCTGAACTTTATCTATCAAAACGAAGGTTTTGAATTTAAAGACGGCGTTTCCGGTTTTGATCAACCTGCTACTATTGAAGCAGTAAAAGCATGGACAGATTTGGCTTTGGTACATAAAGTATCTCCAATGCCGGAAAAATTTGCAGAAGTAAAAGAAGACGATCAATTCATGAACGAAAAATTGGCAATGGTATTTGTAGGCTCTTGGATGATGAGCGCATATACCAACAATGAAAACATTAAAGATAAGTTTGATTTGGCTGTATTGCCAAAGGGTAAAGTTCGTTCCTCTCAATACAATGGCTTAGGTTATGCAGGCGCAGCCAATACCAAACACCCGGAAGTTGTGCGAGATTTTATTAAATTTGCTTGCAGTGAAGAAGCAAACATTATTCAAGCACAACACAAGGCCGCTATTCCTTCCTATAAGGGTACAGAACATTACTTTACAGAACAATTCAAAAATATCAATATTGGCGTATATCCTGCTATGATAGAATATGGTCAAATTTACCCATTCAGCCCATTCAAATCTCAATGGGTAAATGCAGAAGAAGAAAATATTAGCGCTATTTATTCTGGCAAATACACTGTAGAAGAAGCTTGTAAAAATATTCACGAAAAAATTACAGAAGAAGAAGCACAATAATTACAGTACTATTTTGCAGCCTAAGGCATTGCCTTAGGCTGCAATTGCAAAGGAAACAGTATGAAAAAACCTGCAACGATACAAAAACATAAATGGAAAGCGGATTTTGCATGGGCTTATGCACTCATTGCGCCCACTGTGATTGGCTTGTTTATATTAAACATCTATCCGTTTTTTCAAACCATTTATCTCAGCTTTTTTAAAAAGAAGGGCATAAAGGGTATACAGTTTGTAGGCTTAGGCAATTACGAAAAGTTTTTTAACAGTGATATTGTTTGGCAGTCTACGGCAAATACTTTGCTCTATATGCTGTATACCGTACCCATTGGCATTTTACTTGCCATTATTTTGGCATCTTTGTTAAACAAAAAAATAAGGGGCAAAAATCTATTTCGCGGTATTTACTTTTTACCTATCGTAGTGGCGCCTTCTGCAGTTGCACTTGTGTGGAAATGGATCTATAATTCAGACTATGGAATATTAAACCAGTTTTTATCTATATTTGGCATTCAAAAAATAATATGGATCGCTACTCCGGGTATTACCATGGTGGCGGTGGCTATTGTGGGTGTATGGACTACTGTGGGCTATGATTTAATACTCATGCTCGCCGGCCTTCAGTCCATTCCTAAAAACTTATATGAAGCGGCAGATATAGATGGTGTAACGCCTTGGCAGCGGTTTCGCTATATTACCATACCTATGTTATCGCCGGTTATATTTTTTACAACGGTGTTGCGTGTAATGAATGCCTTAAAGCATTTTGATACCATTTATTTGTTTGTAGATAACAGAAACCCCGCTTATTTAAGTACACAGACTTTGATGCTGCAGTTCTTTAGTGAAGCCTTTCAAAAGCACAACCAAGGCTATGCATCTGCTATTATGATATGGACTTTTTTCATTATCATGCTGTTTACCATTTTACAGTTTGTGGGCGAAAAACACTTTGTACATTATGATTAAGGGAGGTATAGCATGCAAAAAATAATGTATCTTTTTAGAAAACATCATATACCTACCTATATTGTTTTGATTTTGGGTTCCTTTATTATGCTTTTCCCGTTTGCGTGGATGTTGCTCACCTCTGTAAAAACCATGTCGGAATCTTTGCTCATACCGCCGGTATTGTTTCCTCAAAAATGTATATGGGAAAACTATAAAGAGGCAAATGTAATGGTGCCCTTTAGCGCGCTGTATATCAATACATTGCTACTGATTTTTTGGCGCGTATTGCTGGCAACGATATTTAGTTCCATGGCAGGCTTTGCGTTTGGTAAATTAGAGTTTCCACTCAAAAAATTCTTTTTTCTGATTATATTGGCACAGATGATGCTACCGTCTCAGATTTTTATTATTCCACAATATAAAATGCTGGCTAAACTGAATATGCTCAACACTGTTTTTGCGTTGGTATTCCCGGGTATCGTAAGTGCTTTTGGTACATTTTTTCTACGCCAATTTTATTTAAGTTTACCCAAAGATTTGATGGAGGCGGCAAGGCTGGATGGCTGTAATGTATGGCAAACATTTATAAAGGTAATGTTTCCGCTTACTAAAACAGCAGTGATGGCTTTGGCTATATTTACTGCCATATTTGCCTATTCGGATATGATGTGGCCATTGATTGTAAATGGAGATATTACCAAAATGACACTCTCTGCTGGTATCAGCTCCTTGCAAAGCAACTACTTAACCAATTTCCCTGTGCTTATGGCAGGTTCTACACTGGCTATGATTCCCATGCTTGTGTTATACTTGTTTTTTCAAAAACAATTTATTGAGGGCATAGCTCTTACTGGTACGAAAGGATAATTATGAAAATTACTTTTATGGGTGCAGGTAGCACCGTGTTTGTGCGCAATATTGTGCGCGATTGTTTGGTAAACCCTTTGCTGCAAAAAGCAGAGTTTGCACTCTATGATATTGTGCAGGAACGTTTAGACGATAGCCTTGCCATTTTGGAAAGCTATAACCGTGCATTTAACCAGGGTAAGGCTACATTCAAAGGCTACTTGGGCGTAGAAAACAGAAAACAAGCCCTTGCTGGCAGTGATTTTGTAATCAACTGCATACAGGTTGGCTTTTATGAACCTTGTACTGTAAATGATTTTGAAATTCCCAAAAAATACGGCCTGCGCCAAACCATTGCAGATACTTTGGGCATAGGCGGTATTATGCGCACCTTGCGCACCTTGCCTGTAATGCAAGACTTTGCAAACGATATGCAAGAAGTTTGCCCAAATGCCTGGTTCTTAAACTATGTAAACCCCATGGCTATGCTTACAGGCTATATGTTGCGCTATACCGATGTAAAAACCGTTGGCCTTTGCCATAGCGTACAGGTTTGCACCAAAGAGCTTTTTGAACGTTTGGATATGCAGGAATACTTAGAGGGCAGAAAAGAACTCATTGCCGGTATTAACCACATGGGTTGGCTCTTAAAAATTCAAGATAAAAACGGCAACGACCTTTATCCGGAAATCAAAAAGCGTGCAGCACATAAAAATGCCACCCAAAAGCATGACGATATGGTGCGCTTTGACTACATTAAAAACTTTGGCTATTATTGCACCGAAAGCAGCGAACACAACGCAGAATACAACTTGTTCTATATTCGTAAAGATACTCCGGGATATATAGAAAAATTCAATATTCCGCTTGATGAATACCCTCGCCGCTGTGTGAACCAAATCGCTGCTTGGAAAAAAGAAAAAGAAGATATTTTGAATGCAAAAGAGCAAGAAGCAAAGCTTTCCCGTGAATATGCCAGCGAAATTATAGAGGCTATGATTAGCAATAAGCCTTGTGAAATAGGGGGCAATGTACTCAATACCGGTTTAATTGATAACCTGCCAAGCAACGCTTGTGTAGAAGTGCCTTGCCTTGTAAATGGCAGCGGTATACATCCTTGCCATGTGGGTATGTTGCCCGAACAGCTTGCCGCTATGAACCGCACCAATATAAATGTGCAGCTGCTTACCATTCAAGCGGCTGTAAGTAAAAAACGTGAAGATATCTATATGGCAGCCATGTTAGACCCCCTCACCAGTGCAACACTTAACCAAGATCAGATTCGTTCTATGGTAGACGAATTGATAGATGCCCATGGCGACTATATGAAAGCCTACCGTTAATTTCCATCATCCCTAAGCAAACGCTTGGGGATTTTTTGTATTTATTAAATTGTTTTTAAAGGCTATTGGGTTTTTATTTCATAGTAAAAGGCAGGGAAACACAAATACAAAAATATACATTATTTTATTGTATTTATTTTTAATATCCAAAATACCACAAAAGAATAAGGTAGAGTGCCCTGTAACATTTTAATTTGGTTATATATTTATATATATTCGTTTTTATGCATAAAATATTTCGGATTATACATAATTATATTTTTCTGATAAAATTTTATATTTTATAGAAAATAAAAATAAATACTTAAAAAATAACTTTTATAGCCAATTACAACAAATAAAATATTTTTTAACAAAACTATTGTCATTTATTTTTGAATATCTATGCAATCCAATTTTGCAGCTTCTGTTTTAACCATTGCCAATGGAATGAATCAATATTACAAATCAATCCTCATGCAGAATTGCATGCCAAAGAGTTTGCGGATTATACTTCCTCTTTTTATGAAAGCCTTTTGCAAAATGAATGGATAGAGGGAGATTTAATAAACTCCAACAGCAGCATTACTGCCAAGGTAGACAATATCGGCTTTACCAATACGCCTTTGAAACACTGGAAAAGTTTGAAAGCTATATGGGCGTTATTATGAGTGGCCGTTTTGGCAAAATTGTGCGTGCCAAAGGTTTCTTGCCCATCAACAATGCATGGGGTAAGTTTGATATTGTAGGTAACACCTATACCATGGAAAGTATAGAATCTATGGACGGATCCAAACTCATACTCATCGGCTCCAATTTAGATAAAGATTCTTTAACAATACTCTTTAATGATTGCCCTAAAATACAAGGCAAAAACAAAATGAATTTGGAACTGCTTTCCTTTTAAAACAAAACGCCAGTTTATGGATAGCGTTCTTGTGTGCCTTGTAAAAAAGCAAAAAACAAGCACCGTGTGGGTGCTTGTTTTTAATTTTCAGTGAATTTTTCTTCTTTGCCATCTACATCATAAAAATGGTAGTTCCCATTGAGCATATGGTGCATAAGGCCTTTGCTGTTAAATAGTTCAAGTACGGGGTGCAAGTCGTGTTCATTGTTTGGTTTTTGGCCTTCAAAACTTTGGGTGCCGGGGTTGTAAGAATAGTACCCGCGAAAGCCCTTGGTGCGAGAAGAAGTCCAAATACTATCGCCGTTTTTTAGTATATTATTATCTTGCAAGTATTTTTCTATGGCGCTTAATTTTAGCACTTTGGTGCGCACTATGTGCCTGCGCTCTAAATAATGAAATGCTTTGCCAAATTTTTGCAACCAATGTTCATCTGGTACATCTGTAAATTTATCATAGGTAATTTTATCCAAAGGTTTTGTACTAATGGCTAAAATTCTACCGTTCTCCATACTGATGATTTGCCATTGCACATCTTTTTCGTTGTACCGGCCATAATTAAATACGGGGTATTTTTGTAAAAACAGGGTAAAGTTTGCATGGTCTACATCTGTTTTTTTTGTTAAACCAATATTATGCAGGTATTCTTGTGCCTTCAGGTATGCGTCAAATTCCCCTTTATGCAAAAGTTCTTTGGCTTGTGCCAGCATGTGTGGGTGTAAATAGCGCATATGAGCAGGTGCTTTACCACTTGCAATGGCATTGGCATGGGCGCTGATATAGTCGCCGCTATTTTTTTGCTTTTGGGCAATTGTTTCTCGCAAGGCTTGTATTTCAGGGTTCGCTTGCGTGGTGCTTATATTTTGCAGAAGATTTTGTGCTTCTGTTATTTTTTGGTTGTCTATTAATTTTTTGGCAACCTGCAAGGTAGCTTGTAGTTTTTCTTCACCTTCAGCAAGCAGGTTCAGCCAAGCTTGCGCATTCTCTGGTACATTATTTGTAATGCAATTTTCTATGGCGGTAAGTGCAATGTTGGCAAAGCCTTCTTGCTTGTTTGCAAAGCTGTTTATACTTTGAAAAGTTGCTAAGGCAGTGCTGTAATCCTTATTTTCTATCGCTTTTACTGCTTTGCTATATTGTATGTTTTGTAGCTGTGTGGGGCTATCGCTATATTCGCCAAGCTCTGTAAAGAGCGTATTGGCAGTGTTCAATTCTTCATTTGCCAAAGCTTGTTTGGCAAGTTGGTAAGTGGCTTCTTTGGCTTTTTCTTGGGAATCGGCGTAACCCTGAATACATTCATAAAGGGCTTTGGCAGCAGCATAATCGCCATTGTGCATATGCTCTTCTGCTTGTGCATAATGCAATTCATCCAAAATCAACTGGCTGTCTTTATATTCTTTAATGGCAATCAAAATATTTTTTGCAGTTTCCGTATCTTTATTGGCAATGAGCTGTAAAGCCTGTTGGTAGTCTACTTCTGTGAGCATGTTTTGTGCGCCGTTAAATTCACCCAAAGTAGCAAATAGTGTCTTAGCGGCGGCAAAGTCGCCTGCTTTTAAAAGTGCTTCAGCTTGTGCAAAGTCAACTTCTTGCAATTTTGTTTTGCTGTTTTCATAGTCGTCTAAGGCTGTAAGGAATTTCTTTGCCATGGCAAATTCTTGGTTTGCAAGCAATTTTTCTGCCATGTTTAAAATGACGCTTTGCTGTGCTTTATCGCCTTGCAGCAGAGAAAGCGCACCTTCAAAGTCATTGTTTTCAAATAAAGCAAGGGCTTCAGCTTGTGTTTTCTTTTGCATTTCCTCTGCGCTTGGTGTTGGTACTGCAGTAGGTGTAGGGGTAGGTGTTGCAGTAGGTGTAGCTGTGGCTTCTGCATTAGTGCTTGGCACTGCAGTAGCTGTATTTTCTACAGGCTTCGTCGTGGGTTGCTCTGTGGGTACTTCGCTGGGCATGGGGGTAAAAAAATGCGTTACAAGCAGTTCTTTTGCATCTTTAAAATCCCCAAGCTCTATAAGTAAACTTTGAGCTGTATCTACATCCCCGTTCTGTAAAGCTTGTAGTGCCTTGTTATATTTTTGTTCCGGTAAAAATTTTGTAAATAGTAGGTAGAGCAGTATTGCAATTACTGCAAGTATAGGTGCAACCCATTTTTTCATATTGCGCCTCCTATGTTATTGTGTTGAGTTTATTGTAACACAGTGCCTATATTTATACAATAAAAATAAAGTGGTTAAGGCACATTGCGTCAAATGGGTAAAGCTGCAACCTTGCAATTCAAAACAGTACTTTGTATAATATTTGTATCGTATAATGGGAGGGCAGTATGCAATTTACGCCGCAACAAAATGCAGCCATAGAAGATAGAAGCGATTACCTTCTGGTAAGCGCAGCCGCCGGTGCAGGTAAAACCGCTGTGCTTGTACAACGCATTTTACATATGCTTGTGCACGACGGCTTTTCTTTGGATAGAATTTTAATTATGACCTTTACCAATGCTGCCGCCAGCGAACTCAAAGAGCGCATTGCAAAACAGCTTTTGTTAAATGTAAAAAAATATCCTGCCCTGCGTGAGCAATATAGCAAAATCAACCTTGCCAATATAGGCACCATGCATACTTTTTGTAAAAAAATAATTACGCAGGAATACCAAGTAGCAGGCCTTAGCCCCAAAGTAAAAATAGGGGAGCAAGCCTATATGCACCGCATGTATCAAGATGCCTTGCAAAAAGCTTTGCGCATTGCCTATACAGACCCTATTGCACAAATACAAAGTTTGCAGCAATGTTATACCAAGCAGCAAATTGAAGACTTTGTAAATAACTTGTACTATGCTGTGCAAAGCTTTCCTAACCCTATGGGTTGGCTTGCAGAGCATTGCGGGCAAAACACGGCACCAGAGGATATTTCCGTATTTTTACCTTTGCAAGAATTGTATCAAAATATGATACATAAAAAGCAAGCCCAATTAGAAAAGGACATAGAGACTTACAAAGCGTTTTTAATGGGCTTTTTGCCGGATAAATATATGCAAATTGTGCAGGAGGATTGCATTAACCTACAAGCCCTTTGTGCAGAAACAAGCCCACATAAGCTATTCCATCTGTTAGAATTGCTTACTTTTGCTACCTTTCGTAAACAAAAAGGAGAGGAAGCAACAGGTGAAGCCATTGCCGAAGTGCGCAATCGTTTAAAAACACAAGTGGCAGAGCTGAAAGATTTTGTAGAACCCTATCTCTTTTTTGAAAGTGATGCACAGCTTGCCAAACTGCATTTGCAAGCCCTTTGCCATATTGTATATATTTTGCAGGAGCTGTACAGCCAAGCCAAACGCGGTAAAGACATTGTGGATTTTAACGACCTTGAGCATAAGGCATTGCAAATATTACAGGTAGAAGAGCTTGCACAAAAAATTGCAGGCGGTTTTGACGCTGTTTTTATAGATGAATGCCAAGACAATTCCTATATACAGGAAGAAATTTTAAAAGCCTTAAAGTCTGCCCATAATACTCTGTTTATGGTGGGTGATGTAAAGCAAAGCATTTACCGTTTTCGTAGCGCCGAACCCAATTTGTTTATAGAAAAATTGAACACCTATACCCAAGAGCCAAGCACAAAACGCAAAATATTACTGAATCAAAACTTTCGTAGCAATCCCACCGTTATAGATGCATGCAACCGAGTGTTCAGCAATTTGCTGGAAATAGGCGATTTAGAGATAAGCTATAAACAAGGGCAAGATTGGCTTGTAGCAGGCAGAAACGATACAGAGGGTGTACCATGTAAATTCCGTA
Source organism: Bacillota bacterium (assembly GCA_023396045.1). GTDB lineage: Bacteria > Bacillota > Clostridia > Christensenellales > Aristaeellaceae > JAAZPT01. The sequence goes on from JAEWXD010000008.1 coordinate 16,430, forward strand.
ATATTGTATGCCCCGGTGGTGTAGATAAACTAACCGTGCAGGCAAGTTATATTGCCAAACAAATCAAAGCCCTTGTAGGCACAAAACACCCTGCACAAAACAGAAATATAGATTTTAAGGATATTGCTATACTTTGCCCTAAACTCAAAGGTGTAGGGGAACTTATCATGCAATATTTAGAGCATGAAAAAGTGCCCTTTTATTCGGATATTCCGTATAGCGTTACCAACCATAGCGAAATAGAGCAGCTGCTTGCCTGGCTTACATTCATGCTCAATAGCTTTGATGACATTGCCTTTTTAAGCATACTCAAAGGCCCGGCTTTCTTTATGCCGGATGAAATTTTGGCACAAATTCGTTTGCTTTGCCCTCATAAAGAGGCAGACTTTACCGAGGCCTTTTACTACTGCGCAAGTTTAGCCGAGCAGTTTGCCCCCACCGAGTACGAGGGCGAAAGTATGCTGCAAAAAAGTGAAGTAAACTGGAACCCTTTAAATCCACACGATATTCTGTATACCTTTCGTGAGGCACGCAAGTACATTACCCATAGAGAGCACAATGAGGTGGCAAGCAAGGCCGGTTATAGCGATGTGCAGTATGCCGTACTTCGCCTTTGCGGCGATATTCGCAGGCTGTTTAGCCAAGAGCGTTTTATGGCTACACATATCCCTTTGCATACATATTTGTGGAGTTTTGCAGAACGCAGCGGCATTTGTAAATATTATCAGGCTATGAAAAACGGTGATGATATTTTAAACAATATGCGTAGCTTTTGCTTGCAAGCCAAACACTACTTGCGTAATACCGGCGGCGACTTAGAGGATTTTG
>JAEWXD010000047.1 GCA_023396045.1 Bacillota bacterium
GTACTAAGCAAAACAATTTTGCTATGCAAAGAAAACTTTTTAAAATTCCATTTTTTTGTTAAAACATCGTCTATAACAATAAACCCCAATCCCCCCAAGACAATTAATATAGCAGTGGTAAATATTACCAATGGGTCATTATGAAAGGAAGTAATACTATCAAAATTGCCAAATAAATCAAAGCCGGCGTTACAAAACGCACTAATCGCATGGAACACAGAAAAGCCTATGCCTTTTTTAAATCCATACATGGGAATGAAGCGCAAACACAAAAGTAGAGCTCCAATACTTTCTATACTAAGTGCAATGAAAAAACCACGACGATACAGCCTTACAATACCAGACAAACTGTCGCTATTAAAGGAATCTGCCATTAACATTCTATTTTTAAGGGAAATACGCTTGCCAAGCAGAATAAAAATAAAAGTTCCAAACATCATGAAACCCAAACCACCCACTTGTATAAGCGTAATGATAACCATTCTACCAAACAAATTAAAAGTGGTTGCCGTATCTACCACAACAAGCCCTGTTACAGAAGTAGCCGAAGTAGCAGTAAACAAAGCTTTTAAAAAGCCAATGCTTTTATGTTGCATTGTAGCATGCGGTAAATTCAAAAGCATTGCACCAAATAATATAATAAGTGCAAAACCCATAACCAATACTTTATCTGCACTCATTTTTTTTTGCTTAAAAAGGCTTTTCAAAATAATACCCTCCCTTAACTCTATGATTATATTGCAGTTTAATATAAATAGCAAGTAATAAAACCTTGTCGTAATTGTAATGTAATTCTAACTATTGAAACAGGCTACGCACAGAACTAATTATATTAATGTTTCATATAAAACATTGTGGTTTATATTATATATGTAATGCAAGCATGCAGGAGGCCGTATGATTCGAGTAGGAAAAGTAATTGAAAGCAAAAATGGTATATGTACCGTTGCTTTTACTGTGCAAACCGCTTGTAAAGATTGTGGCCAATGCAAACATGCCCAAGAAATACCTACTATAAAATTGGATGGAAAATATGAAGTTGGCGACTATGTAAACATTCATTTACCAGACAATCAGTTTTTAAAGGCAACATTCATTGCCTATCTGCTGCCTTTGATTGGATTAATGATGGGCCTATGGATTGGTAGCAAATTTATACCCAATAGTACCGAATTCACTGCATTTTTGACAGCAATAACAGGTATGGGTATTCCCCTATTTTTTATTTGGCTCTATGAAAAAACCAAAAAGAAAAAGGCAGCTTGGGAACCTTACATTACTAATAAAGTGTATAATGTGGAAGAAATTCCAGAATACATTATAGAAACATGCAAGATATATCATAAGGAGTAATGAATATGGCAAACGTAGAACATTTATTAGATTCAAACTTTGATGAAAAAGTATTACAAAGCAGCAAGCCTGTATTGGTAGATTTTTTCGCTACATGGTGTGGCCCATGCAAAATGATTGCACCAATTATTGAAAAAATCGGTGAAGAAGCCAATGGCAAATATGACGTTTATAAAGTAGACGTAGACGCAAGCCCGGAAAGTGCAAGACGCTTTGGTATTATGAGCATCCCAACCATTATTATTTTTAAGAATGGCGAAGCTGTTGAAAAAATTGTAGGACTAACCCAAAAAGCAAAATTAGAAGAAATTTTAAATCGATTGGTTTAAAAGCAAAAAAGCCTGCATATAAGGTGCAGGCTTTTTTTATGCCTTATTTGTGCATTTATTGAATAAAATTCCCTTATTATCTATGGTAATAGCTATATTTTGGTGGTATAATAATACTACCTATGGGACATATATAAATTAAATAGGAACCTTGTATCGCAATAGTGCGATTGTTAATATTAAATTAATCTTAAAAGGAGGCTTTTCTTTGGATGATAACAAATTAAAAATTATCCCTTTGGGCGGTATTGAAGAAGTCGGGAAAAACATGACCATATTTGAATGTAATAACGATATTATTGCAATTGACTGTGGTAGTATATTTCCCCATGAAGACTTATTGGGTGTGGATTTAGTAATACCTGATGTAACTTACCTTATTGAGAATAAAGAAAAGCTGCGTGGTTTTGTATTTACGCATGGACACGAAGACCATATTGGTGCGGTACCTTATATATTAAAGCAGGTGCAAGCACCCATTTATGGAAGTAAGCTTACACTGGCACTTATTGACATTAAGTTAAAAGAACACAGAATGAGCGATGTATCCACTACGCTCATTAAGCCAAACGATGTATTGCAACTAGGCTGTTTTAAAATAACCTTTGTAAATGTAAACCACTCTATCCCCGGTGCTTTTGCGCTCATTATAGACAGCCCTGCCGGAAAAGTTGTTGTAAGTGGCGACTTTAAAATTGACTTTACCCCTATTCGTGGAGAAGTTACCGATCTTGCTACTTTGGCACAAGCCGGTAAAGAAGGCATAATGTGTTTGCTATGTGAAAGCACCAATGTAGAGCACGAAGGTTCTACCATTAGCGAAAGCAAAATTAAAGAAACATTCCATGAACTTTTTGAAACTGCGCAAGGTAGAATCATTATTGCGATGTTTGCAAGCAATGTACATAGAATACAAATGGCTTGTGATGCCGCTATGCGTTTTGGCAGAAAGATTTGTTTTGTTGGCCGCAGCATGGTTAACGTTACACGTGTAGCAATGGAAATAAACGAATTGGAACTTCCTGAAGATTGGATTGTTGAAGATGAGTTTATTGATAACTACCGCGATGATCAATTATTGATTATTACCACCGGTAGCCAGGGTGAAGCCATGGCCGGATTAACACGTATGGCCTTTGGTGAACACAGAAAAGTTCGTATTCGCCCTACCGATATGGTGATCCTCTCTTCTTCCCCTATACCAGGAAATGAAAAAAATACATCTCGTGTATTAGACCAATTATATAGATGTGGTGCTAATGTTGTATATAATTCACTTGCAAAAGTGCATGCCTCCGGCCATGCTTGTAAAGAAGAATTGAAAATTATGCATACACTTTGTAAGCCCAAATACTTTATACCTATCCACGGTGAATATAGAATGTTATGGCAACATGCTGAACTTGCTGAAAGTATGGGTACACTGCCAGAAAACATTATCATTCCTGAAGCCGGTCAAGTGATTGAAATGACACAAGACAGCGTTGCACTTGGCGCTACAGTGCCAAATGGTGCATTGATGGTAGATGGCTTGGGCATCGGTGATGTAGGTAATGTAGTATTAAGAGATAGAAAACATTTAAGCCAGGACGGTATTATTATTGTTTCACTTGCATTAGACAGAGATAAGGGTGTTCTTGTTTCTGGCCCTGAAATTGTAAGCCGCGGTTTTATTTATATTCGTGATAATGACGATATTTTAGACGGCCTTGCAGATTATGCACGTAACATTGTACTAAGCTACGGAAAAATTGATAACCAAGCTTTCAATGATTTACGCAACCGTTTAAAGAACGACTTACGACGCATTATCTATGGCAAAATTAAGCGCAATCCTATGATACTGCCTATCATCATGAATGTATAGAGCTTGTAAATTAAAAAGTGGAGTATTGACTCCACTTTTTAAATCAAAGAAATTGAGGTATAATATAATATGCATAAGGATATTGAAGCCATTGTGCAAAATTTAGCAGCAAAAATGAAGGAAGAAGCTTGTTTTACCAATTACATACAAGCCAAAGAAGATGTGAAACAAAACACCTTGGAAAGTGCATTGCTACATAGTTATAAACAATTGGCTAGTAAATTACAGCTTGCAGCTGTGCAAGGAGCAGAAGCCAACGAAGAAGATATTAAACTATTTGAAGGTATTGCGCAAAGTGCTTTTGCCAATGAAACCGTTGCAAACTATATACATAATGAACTGGCTGTTAAAAACCTTCTTTCTCAAATTATTGAACATTTGTGTAAACAATTACACATAGAATATTGAAAAAATGAAAAATAACGACTTAAAAAAAGAATATGGTCTACAATTTTATGTGATTTTTTGGAAATTGTTGCGCCCTATATTTATATTTGTCATTGCCATTTTGATTTCACTTGGCATTATTTTACAAGGTGCAAAATATATTAATAAAGAGTATTTTGAACCAAGAGATACTAAAGACCTTACACAAATAAACTTTAAAGTTGAAAGCGGCAGTAGTTTAGCTAAGGTTGCGGCCAATTTAGAAAAAGAAGGAATTATAAAAAACAGACATATTTTTAAATATTATGCCGATTTTCAAGGCTTAGGGCAAAAAATACAAGCCGGAGAATACGTACTCTCTAAAAGCATGGGTTTATATGAAATTGCCAACACTTTATCCAGTGGTGATGGCAAACCAAATACCAGAAGAATTACTATTATACCGGGGCAAACCATTGAAGATATTGCAAACTATTTGGTAGAGTTAAAAGTATTACAAAACACCAAAGAATTTTTAAATCTTGCTAAAACAGCTTCTGAATTTACCAATTATTACTATATTGATGACTTATTTAAAAACGGTTTACAAAAAAACAGAAAATATGTTTTAGAGGGATACCTTTCCCCTAATACCTATGAAATCTTCACTGTAGCAGATGAAAAAGCAATCATTACAAAATTGCTGAGCCAAACGGATATTGTATTTTCTGAAGCGTATCACAACAGAGCTGCGGAATTAAATGTAAGCATGGATGAAATATTAACCCTTGCATCCATTATTGAAAAAGAAGCAAAAAAAGATGATTTTTCCAAAGTTTCTGCTGTTTTTCACAACCGTTTACGCCAAGGTATAAAATTACAAAGCGACGTAACTATACATTATATTAGCAATGTGCGCAGAATGAAACTTAAAAAAGAGGATATTAATTTAAATTCTCCTTATAATACCTACCAAGTAAAAGGCTTGCCACCCGGACCAATTTGTAATCCATCACCGGACGCTATATTTGCCGCTTTGTTTCCAGACGAGAATTTTATTAATGAAAATTACTTGTATTTCTGCAGCAAAGACCCGAATACCGGGGAACTGCATTTTTCTAAAACTTTAAAAGAACATGAAAATGCAGTAAAAATATATGCCCCACTTTGGGAAGCATTTGATAAAAGTAGAGGACTATAAATTATGATACAGAGTATAGAATTGCTTGCACCTGCCGGCAATTTATCCAACTTAAAAACAGCCATGCACTTTGGCGCTGATGCTGTATATGGCGCATTAAAACAATTTGGTTTGCGTGCTTTTGCTGGCAATTTTAGCTATGAAGAATTGGCAGAAGCTTTAGAGATTGTGCATAGCAAGGGCAAAAAATTCTATTTAACGCTCAACTCTATGCCCCATGACAATGCAATGGATAATTTGGTAGAGCTTGCTAAAAAAGCTTTTGAAATGGGAGTGGATGCTGCCATTGTAAGTGATATTGGGGTAATGCATGCATTACATAGCAATATACCTGCATTGCCGTTGCATATTAGCACACAAGCCAATACATTAAATAGCAGCGCTTGTAATTTTTACCACAGCACATTTGGCGCAGAGCGCATTATACTTGCAAGGGAATTAAGCCTAAGCCAAATTGCAGAAATTCGCAAAAATATTCCTGCTGAATTGATGCTTGAAAGCTTTGTGCACGGAGCTATGTGTATGGCTTATTCTGGTAGATGCTTGCTTAGCAACGCATTAACCGGTAGAGATGGCAATCAAGGCGCTTGTACACAAAGTTGCCGTTGGAAATATTCTTTGGTAGAATCCCAAAGGCCTGGTGAAGCGATGCCTATTTATGAAGACGAACATGGCAGCTACATACTTTCCAGTTTTGATTTATGTATGTTAGACCATTTACCAGACCTATGTAAAAGTGGCCTGAACAGTTTAAAAATTGAAGGCAGAATGAAAAGCGAATACTATGTAGCAACGGTTATTTCTGCCTATAGGCGTGCTTTGGATGCGCTTGCTATTAATGAAGAAACCTATTACAACTTACTTCCATCATTATTGGAAGAATTAGACAAAGTAAGCCATAGGGCTAGTAATACCGGTTTTTATTATGGTGTGCCAAGCTCTGTTGCAGGCGCACAAGGCGTTATGCAAAGCATGGAATTTAAAGCCCATATTATAGAAAACGGCGAAGCAAACACAGAAACCAAAGTATTATTAAAAAACCGTTTTCATGTAGGTGATGTATTGGAAGTACTTTCCCCTACCGGATACCAAAGTTTTACCTGTGATTTTATGCGACTTGGTAAAAACATGGAAGAAACGGATACTTATGGCGTTGCCAACGAAGTGGTATATTTAAAATTCCCCTTCGCTGTAAACGAAGGGGATATAGTGCGTGGCGCATTGCGCACAGCAAAATAAAATATTTAGAGGCAATGAGTAAATCTTATTGCCACTTTTTCTTTTAAACGGAATGGAAAAACTTGCTTTGATTCCACTATGATTTGGTTTCCAAACTGCAAAATTGCGTTGCTATTAAAATGATGTTGGTATAATTCTACAGCATAGTTTCCAAAGGATGGTTGAATTTTTTCACCTAACGCTTCAAAATAATATTTGTTTTCTTCTATTTTGATTAAACGCATAGGCATTGTATATGCATAACCAAGTAAGGCGTTGGCTTGTTCTATTTCACCTTTTTGAATGTGCTCACGAATACGAGTAGAAGATACTGTTAGTTCCTCACTTAACACTTCAGAGGTAACATGCAAGGTATAGCCATATTCTTGCTCAAACTGTTTTAGCATTTGATTATTTCCACGGCCTAAATTACCAAAAGTATAATTATAGCCTGTAAAAATATGTTCCGGTTTAAACGCTTTGCATAAACGTTCAAGCCAAACTTCCGGTTCTATTTTTGCTACCTCTGCATCAAAATGGTCAATACATAGTGCATGCACACCAAATTGATGCAAAAGTTTTGCTTTTTGCATGTGTGTAGTAAGTAAATTGGGTTTTGCACCGGTTAAAAATTCTGCAGGACGTTTATCAAAACTATATACAATAACCGGAGAAAGTTCTATTTCAGAAAGTTCCACCGCTTTTTGAATAATAGTTTTATGCCCTAAATGTAAGCCATCGAACACACCTAAACACAATATGCTTGGGCCATTGATTTGTGGCATGGAAAAATATATTCTCATAATTAAATTGCTAATATGGTCTCTAATTTTAATTGTTGGTCTTTGGCATAGGCAATGCCAAGTAAGGAATGGGTGTCGTAAATTCTATATTGGCCGTTATTGACGGTAGTGCAAATGGTTCTGCCATTTGCCAACGCAAAGCTTTCTGATTGGTTTACTTCTACGCTTGGAATATGTTGCAAAGCATCATCCATAGGCATCAAAAAAGAAAAATCATTGGCATTTGCCATTTGTTCCAGTTCTTCTACAGTAAAAGCTTTTTGCAAAGTAAAGCTACCAGCGCTTTGGCGAACCAAAACATTCATAAAGGCTGCTGTACCCAAGGCTTCACCTATATCTCTACAAAGTGAGCGCACATAAAAGCCGGATTGACATTGTATATATATGCGCACTTTGCCATCTTCTATATTGTTTAACCTTTGCAATTGGTATACAGTAGTTTTACGCCTGGGAACTTCAAAAGCCTTGCCATCACGAGCAAGTTTATACATTCTTTCACCCTGTATTTTAAGTGCTGAATATTTGGGTGGAACTTGCTCTATATCCCCCATAAAGTTTGGAAGAATAGCATCCAGCTCTTTGGTTGATGGGATTTTTTCACACCGTTGAATAACAGTTCCATCTGCATCCAAGGTATCGGTAGTGATACCAAAACAAATTTCACAAACATATTCTTTTTGGTGATCTTGCAAATAGTTAAAAAGCTTGGTTGCACGGCCCAGCATAATGGGCAGTACACCGGCAGCCAAAGGGTCTAAAGTGCCTGCATGGCCTACTTTTTTTAATTTGCAAATTTTTTTAACAAAACCAACTGCTTGAGAAGAACTCATACCAGTTGGTTTTAAAACATTAATAAAGCCGTTCATTATTTGGCCAATTCCTTTTCTATTGCTGCACAAATTTTAGCAATGCCTTTTTCCATTGGCAAGTCAATGGTTGCACCGCTTGCGTACTTATGACCACCGCCCCCAAATTCACTTGCAATTTTATCTACACGGTAGTTTTCTTTGCAACGGAAGGAACAACGAATTTTACCATCTAAGGATTCGTGAATAAAGAAAACCATATCTACACCTTCGATTTCTACTACATTGTTTACAATGGTAGTAGTATGCTCATTATCTGCACCGGTTTCAATTAAATCCTGCTTGGTAATGAATACATAAGCAGCACGATTGTTGGCAAACAAATGTAAATTATTAAGTGCGCGAGCCAAAATTCTTTGTTGAGGTGTTTGTTTTCTACGAAAAAGAATATAATGCAATTCACTAATAGGCAAACCTGCTTTTGCCAAATCTGTCATAGCTTCAAAGGTATGTACATTGGTATTGCTAAACGCAAAATTTCCTGTATCGGTTGAAATACCTGTATATAAAGTGGTTGCCAAATCTACACTAATGGGTATTTTGTTTTCTTTTATAAAATCATATACCATAATGGCGGTAGAACACGCACTTGTTTCTATGTAATTTAGGTCTGCAAAAGCATCATTGGTTGGATGATGATCCAGTTGTGCTGTATTTTCCGCCTTAACAAACAAGGAGTGTGCTGCACCCAAACGTTTTTTGTCTGCCACGTCCAAGGAAATGGCCAGTGAATTTTTGAAATTGAAATTCTTAGGAAAATCTGCAAGTTGTAGTAACTGGTCAACACCCGGCAAAAAATCCAGGTCGTGCTTTACGGTATCCAAAATAACAGCATACACTTTTTTATGAAAATGTTGTACAGCCATGCGCATAGACAGCAAAGCACCTAAGGCATCACCATCCGGATTGATATGCGTAAACAGCAAAACCGTTTCTGCTTTTTGAATGGCAGAAATCAGCTTGCTGTATTTTTTGTTTTTTTGGAAAAATTTAATCATCCAAACTCTCCGTATTGGTTTCGTTTGTTACTACGTCCTGCAAGACTTTTGAAATATGAATACCGTACTCTATATTTTTGTCTTCCACAAAAATAAGCTGAGGGGCATAACGTATCATCATACGTTTTGCCAATTCTTTACGTATAAAGCCTGCGGCATGCTTTAATGCTTCCAAAAGGCCTTTGCGTTTATCATCTTCCAGCACACTTACATACACTTTAGCGAAACTCAAATCTCTGGTTACTTCCACACGTGTAATACTGTAAGTGCCACTAATGCGAGGATCGTTCAGTTCATCACGCACAATGGTATCAATATCCCGATGCGCTTGTTCGCTGATTCTATCTATTCTTTGAAAACTCATTTATCTTTCTTTCTCCTGTTGGATATAACACTCGATAACATCGGATACTTTTATATCATTAAAACCTTCTAAGCTGATACCACATTCAAAGTTGTGGGCTACTTCTTTAGCGTCATCCTTATAGCGTTTTAAGGAAGAAAGCTTGCCTTCGTATACAACAATGTTATCTCTTAATAAGCGAACCAAGGCATTACGTTGCATTTTACCATCGGTAACATAAGCACCTGCAATGGTGCCAACACCGGTAATACGGAAGGTATCGCGTACTTCGGCATGGCCTAAAATAACTTCTTCAAATTCCGGAGCCAACATACCCTTCATTGCAAGTTCAATATCTTCAATAGCTTTGTAGATAACTCTATATAGGCGAATATCTACGCCTTCTTTTTCTGCAATTTCTCTTGCGTTGGCATTAGGGCGAATGTTAAAGCCGATAATAATGGCATTGAATGCACTTGCTAAGTTAACATCATCATTGGTAACGGCACCAACGGCACTATGCAATACACGTACTTTTACAGCATCTGTACTTAGTTTTTCCATGGCTTGTTTTACAGCTTCTACAGAGCCTTGTACGTCTGCTTTAATAATAATATTTAATTTTACCTGTTGGCCTTGGTCAATTTGTGTAAAGAGGTTTTCTAAGGTTACTTTACTACCAACATTTTGTTTCAACGCTTTTTCTTTGTCTTTTCTTTCTGCAACTACGGTTTTTGCCAAACGGTTGTCTTCTACCACGATCATTTCATCACCAGCGGCCGGAACTTCATCAAAGCCAGAAATTTCTACCGGCATAGATGGGCCTGCGCTTGTAACACTTTCACCTTGGTCGTTAAGCATAGCACGCACATTACCAGAAGCAGTACCAGCAACAATGCTATCGCCAATATGCAATGTACCTGTTTTTAATAGCACGGTTGCAAGAGGACCACGAGATTTATCAAGCTTAGCTTCAATAATTACACCCTTAGCGGCACGATTTGGATTAGCCTTATATTGCTCTACTTCAGAAACCAAGAGTATCATTTCGAGCAAGGTATCAATACCCATACCTGTTTGAGCAGAAATTGGAACCATAATAGTGCTGCCACCCCATTCTTCCGGAATGAGTTCGTAGTTAGAAAGTTCTTGTTTTACACGGTCTGGGTTTGCGTGATCTAAGTCCATTTTGTTAATGGCAATAATAATGGGAACATTGGCTGCTTTGGCATGGTTAATAGCTTCTACTGTTTGAGGCATTACGCCATCGTTAGCTGCAACTACAATGATAGCAATATCGGTTGCTTGGGCACCACGCATACGCATGGAAGTAAAAGCTTCGTGCCCGGGGGTATCAAGGAAGGTAATTGGTTTACCATTTACTTTTACCATATAGGCACCAATGTGTTGGGTAATACCGCCTGCTTCACCACTGGTTACATGGGATTTACGAATATAGTCAAGCAAGGAAGTTTTGCCA
>JAEWXD010000031.1 GCA_023396045.1 Bacillota bacterium
TTACTTTAAGCAAAGAAAACAACTGGGCAGGAAGCTTTGCCAATCTTGCAGAATATAAGGACGGCAAGAAAATAGCATATACTGTAAAGGAAGTATCTGTTGGCAATGGCTATACAAGTGTGCTGTCTGGGAACCAGAAAGTTGGTTATACAATAACCAATATCAGAACACCCAATACACCACCACCTGTAAAACCGGCTCCTAAAACAGGCGATAGTGCAAATATAGCATTGTATATTGCGTTGTTTGTATTGGCAGGCATATTTCTTGCTGGTGCAGGGCTTAAAAAAACAAAAAAAGAATAAAATGTAATAAATAAACATATCGACCTTCCTAATTGGCCAAAGCTGATTCTGAAGGTCGATTTTTTAAACAGTTGCTATATCAGGGGCATAACAATATGGAAATTCAGTTGAAATTATAAAAGCAACTACATAAAAAATATTACATTACAGGCAACGGAAAGCAACATTGTTCTTGCGTAAACGCAATGTATAATATTTATCGGTTTACTAATTTATGAAGCATAGAAGTAACGATATTATTTCGTTGGTAATTGTTTATCCGCCCCTTTCCTTTGATTTTTTACAATCCCCACGCAAGCAGCAGCCACGAGCAAAGCCCGCCTTGTGTAAAGGGGGGGAGAAAGTGCGTAAGCACTTTCAGGAGGGATTGTGGAAAAGCTGCCGGTGGGCAGTTGCGTTTTGAGCAAGCTTTGCTTTATTTTTGTAATTGTTCTAAATGTAACTTTATACTGTTTTGATTTGTAGGTAATTGCCAATATTGTGTAAGCCAGTAAATAAATACAATGTATTGTTCTGTTGTAAACTGTGTTTAAATAGTATAAAAAAGCAAGCAGGCTCTGCAAAAAATGTAAACCAGCAGATATTTCATAAACACTTTGGCATACCAACTTCAATATTCTTTATAGAATGAACAACTACACCTTATGACTTTATACAAGCTAAAACCAACGAATACAAAAAATCCCAAACAAAAAGGCAAAACCTGTGCTTTGCCTTTTCATTATTTTATTACATCAGCTTATCACTGATGGCTTGCATACATTTGTTTCTATTCAGCTTGCTTTGTGGCAACTGCATATTAAAAAATTCAGTGTAGAGTAAATCAAGTAAAAAGAGCTGCGCTACCTTACCGGAGAAGGAGCCGCTTTGGTTGGGGTTTTCGTTGGCACCGCAGAGCAACACATGGTCGCAAATATCGGTAAGGGCAGAATTGCTGAAACGTGTAATACCTACTACAGTTGCACCGGCCTCTCTTGCAATTTTGGCGGTGTCTATGGTGTCTTTGGTGGCCCCAAGGTAAGAGAAAGCAATGGCTACATCCCCCTCCTTCATAAGGGAGGCGTGCATGCTTTGCATATGGCTGCCAAATTCGCAACGCACACTGGGGCAAATGCGCATAAAGCGGCAATAGCCCTCATAGGCACTGGCCATGGAGCTGCCTGCCCCAAAAAAGAACACATTGCTTGCCTTGCTCATTTTTTCGGCAATGGTACGTATAGTGTCCAGACCGTTTATGTTCAAGGTTTCGTGCATGGCAGCAAGCCCGTCATTGATGCTTTGTTGTGCCATAAGTGCCAAGCTATCTTTGCTTTCTTGCGTATCTATACTGGTAAACTCTTCACGGGTGGTGAGCGTTTGCGCAAGGTCCATTTTAAAGTCCATATAGCCTTTTTTGTTTAAATGCTTACAAAAACGAAACACACTGGTATCGCCTACTTCGCATATGGCGGCAAGCTCTGTAATGCTCATATACAGCACCTTGTGTGGATTTTGCAATATATATTCTGCTATTTTGCGCTCGGCGTTTGTAAATGTATTGGCAGCAAATTTGATTTTGCTAATTAAATCTTCGTGCATGGGTTTGCTCCTGCTTCTATCAATTACTTATTAATGTACCATAAAAATGGTTTTCTTGGCAATAGATTTATTGAAAATTACATTCCTAACGTTTTGCAAACTGTTCTTCATTTCTATACATTAGAGAATTGTTATACACATGTAATTTTCATTCATCAATTGGCTTACCCGATTTCTTTTGTTAATGCAATGTATAAAAACACCCGTATTTAATGCTCGTTCTTTGGCAATATGCGTTGCAACAGTCGCTCGGCTTTGGCTGTTTCTTGCTTGGCAATGTGCAGGTTATGAAGTATATCCATCAATTTATGGTGAGGGCATTTTTTCATTTGCACAAAAGAACAACAATATTTGCTGTGAAAGCGCAAAAATAAGTTTTTATCTTTAAACTTCATACCTCCTGTTGCACCATGTATGGCACATTGGCATTGCACACTGAGGCTTGTTACATCTATAAAAAAGGGACAAACGGTATCGGCACGCAGGTTATCCAATTCTTGATTGCGTGCCCTTTGTTTTAATAAACTTGCTTTCTTTGTTTTTTTCATAATTACCTCGCTTGAGGGTGATGGTCTTATTTGTATTATACAACAAGAACATTTGTTCTACTATACCTAAGCTATACAAATAAATGTACTGTACAAACAAAGAGAGACATGTTTCTACAAAAAGTCCTAAAAAATAAGGGGTTTGGAAGAATGCTTGTTGCGTTTGCCAACGCAAAATGTTTTTAAAAAATTTTTAGCGCAGGCAAATAATGGATTGTGTTTTTATATTTTAAAATGCTATATATAATAAAACACAGCAAAAAAGCGTTTGCAGCAGGTAGAATAAGAATGTGCATTTGTGATAAATATTATTTTATGCTATACTAAACAAAAATAAATGTTAAGGAGAGAACGTCCTTGAAAAAATTATTATCTATACTATTGTTGCTTTTGCTTGTAAGCGGCCTATCCTTTGCAGAAGAACTTACTTTTGAACCTTTAGAAAAAGCACCCAACAATGCACTGTATACTGCCCTTGCATTAGAAGGTATAGAATACCCTGTATATGCCTATGAACATTATGAAGGTAAAACCGCATTCCGTGTATATGGGCAAATCGGTCGTAAGCGTGGCTATTATGAAGCCAATGTATACTATGAAAACAATATGTTTACAGTAGATGTAGTTGGCGAAAAACCTTTGAAAGAAACCTACAAAAGCGCTGCCAATGCAAAATTAGCCGGTAAGGAAGAACGCATCAATCCGGACGGATGGTATTTTAACTACGAAAAAGGCTACTACTCTTTTACAGATGTATTTGGCAAAGAATATCGTTTTTTTATGGCAAGCTACAGGCCGGGTGAAACAGGTTATGTACCTGTTGCCAAAAACGGCAGGGTAATCAGTGGCGCTTTGCCCTTGGTGCCGGAAAGTGTAAAAAATGCCCTTAAAGTAAAACCATACAATTTTAAACTTTCCAAAGAGTTGAAAAACGGTTATGCTATGCAATTTACCATACTTACAAGTAACGACAAGAAAGTAAATGTTTCTAATACCTTGCCGGAATTGCAAGTAGATGCATTGGAAATAGATACCAAAATCAAAGACTTAAGCCGTGTGCGTGTAGGTGCAGAAAGCGCAGAATTAGCCGGTATTCAAACTATGCTTAGTGAACTTGGCTACTATGCTGGGGATATAGACGGTATCTATGGCGAAGGGATGGATCAAGGCTTGCGCCTTTTCCAAAAACAAAACGGCATTACAGAAACCGGTAAGCCGGACGCCAAAACCCTCAATATGCTTTATTTTGGTGAACCGGAAAAAAATCCGGAACCATTAAAAGCAGAAGATTTTGTGGGCAACGGTGTTGCCGGTGAACAGTTTACCGAAGGTTACTTAGATTTATTAGGAGACTAATAACATATAAAAAAGCTCTTACTGCATTTATGTAAGGGCTTTTGTTTTGTAAATTTTCTGGTGCTGGAAATGAGCAAAGCTTTTATATGCTCGGATAAAAAACACCCTACAAATGCTCAAACAAGACCTATTTCTAACCATCACTTTTGATTTCTTTACAACGTGTTGCTATAAAGCCAAGCAAAGCCTGGTGGAAGATATAAATACAAGTGGCCTCTGTGCTGTTTGGATAGCAGAGCTTAAACTGTTGCAACAATAGCGCAAAGCTTGTTTTTTGTGCATCTATTAAAATACGGTTGAGCACGGGTCGGCTTAAAAAAGCAATTTGCCCTTCTATGCTTTGCAGTTTGTGGCTTTGTTGTTGTACCAATTTAAAGTCTAAAAAATGGGGGCGCTCACTTGCATTTATGCGCTTATGCTTGCGTTGCAAGGATTTTTCAACCTGTGCCTCCAAGGATTGCATAATATGCAGGCTGATTTTTTGCTGTTGGGCAAGCAGCCGTTCTTTTTCTGCATAGGGGCAAAGCGCCAAGAGCTCGGAAAACAGGTAAAACAAAAGATGGCAAAGCTTGGCAAAGTCTTGCTTAGCATAGCGTAAATAGCCATCTTCATGGTACAATGTGCGCAAAAACATATCTTTCGCAAATACGAAGTCAAAATGCACATCGGTATAAAAGGGGTTAAGGGGCATAGCTTTGGGCGCAAATACAGGCAAAGCAATGTGTTCTGCAAAAAATGTAGGTGATATGGCAAGGGCGTCTGCAATGAGTTTGAGTACAGCAGGGCTCATGGTTCGTTCGTTATTCATAAATCTGCATATTGCAGAAGGGCTTAAACCTATGCGATAGGCTAAGTCCTTTTGTGTTATGGCCCTGTGGTGCAGTATGCTGTTTAGCCTCTGCCTGAAATCTGCTGCAATCATATTTACCTACAAAAAAAGGGCTTGCACCCTGAAAGTGGAGCAAGCAACGGGAATCGAACCCGCACACACAGCTTGGGAAGCTGTTATACTACCATTATACTATGCTTGCAACGTATGTGTAGTATAGCATACTATTGCTTGTGCTGTCAATATATTTATGGTTTTGTGGGTGTGGCACACACCGCAGTTGTTCACATCTTTTTATTAGGGGGATGTTTTGAGGTGCTTAGGCAAGCAATTGAAATAAGAAAGGCGAAAAGCAATAAAGCTTTGCACCTATGCCAAGTGGTGCGCAAGCCCCAACTATACCGTAGCCCAGCTTTTCAATCCCCCGGTCAAACGCAAGCGTTTGCCAGCCCCCTTAACATAAGACGGTCTTTTTGCTGAACGCTTTGAAGCCGGGTAAGTGCTGCATAGAGTGGCTTTCACCACTTTCAAATAAAACAAAAGCCTTTTACACTTATAAAACGGAAATATTTTTTAAGTTTTAAAAATGACCTATAAAAACACAATATGTTATGCTGTTTAAAACACAAATTTTTATAAAGCAAAAAAAACAGACTATACAGTCTGTTTTTCATTATTGTATTTCTCGTACATCAATCAAATTAAAGCCACTATCCAGCAAGGCTTGCTTCATGCGCGCAGGCTTTGTATCGCGAGTTACCACAATGATTTCTACACCGTTTTTGCCATGGTTTTTGCCACGGAAGCTTGCCACCGTAACAATATTGATGCCGTTGTCTGCAAAGCATTTGGTAATGGCAGCCACTTCGCCAGCCTTGTCTTCACTTAAAAACATATAGCGTGAGCCTTTGATGTTGTAGCCAAGCAAGTCTATAAAGGAATCAAAAATATCATTGTAGGTAATAACGCCAACCACCACATCGTTTTCTACCACAGGCAAGTAGCCGATGGAGTGCTTGCGCATGAGGCTGGCTGCTTCCTCTATCAAAGCATCGGGCGATATGGTATGCACATCGCTGATCATAATGCTTTCAACTGTGGTTTTGGATAGAAGATAGTTCAACTCATAAATGGAAAGGCTGGTGGCACGGCTTGGCGTGTTTTCTGCAATAACCCCTTCGGTAATTAAGCCAAGCAGCTTGCCCTTGGCATCTACCACGGGTATACGGTGAAAATCGTTGTTTTTCATAATATCCAAGGCGGTGGATATATTGGTTTTGCTATCTATACAGCAAGGGTTTACTGTCATACTGTTTTTTACGTACATGCTAACCTCCTAAGTATGCTTTTTTAACGGCTTCACTATGCGCCAATTCTTTGCCTGTGCCCTGTAATACAAGGCTTCCGTTTTCCAGCACATAGGCTTGTTGCGCTATGTTAAGCGCCATTTTTGCATTTTGCTCTACCAAGAGTATAGCCACGCCCTGTGCATTGATTTGCTCTATAATTTTAAAGATCTCTTTAACCAGTAAGGGTGAAAGACCCATGCTTGGCTCGTCTAATAGCAAGAGCTTCGGTTTTGCCATCAGCGCCCTTGCAATGGCGAGCATTTGCTGTTCCCCACCACTGAGCGTTTGCACCTGTTGTTTTTTGCGCTCCTGTAAACGAGGAAACAAGCTACATACATAGTCTATATCCTGCCTTATTTCTTGCTTATTTTTGCGCAAATATGCACCCATAAGCAGGTTTTCTTCCACTGTCATGCCGGCAAAAATGCGTCTGCCCTCCGGTACATGTATCAGCCCCTGCGCTACAATGCTTTTGGCGCTTGTCTTCGTGATTTCCTTACTGTTTAGCACAATACGGCCTTCACTTGGCTTGCATAGTGCGCTAATGGCGTGTAGCAAGGTGGTTTTACCTGCACCGTTGGCACCGATGAGGGACACAATTTGCCCTGCCTCAACAGCAAGGCTCACCCCCTTGAGTGCATGGATGGCACCATAATGCACATGTAAATTTTCTATGTGTAGCATTTAGCCCTCCCCTAAGTACGCTTCTATGACGCGCTTGTTGTTTTTGATGTTCTCCGGTGTTCCGCTGGCGATGAGCTTACCATATTCTAACACAAAGATGCGCTCACATATGCGCATTACAAGACCCATATCATGCTCAATAAGTACAATGGTTATATTATACAGCTCCTTTATTTTGCAGATCAGCTCTGTAAGCTCCTTGGTTTCCTGTGGATTCATACCTGCCGCCGGTTCGTCCAAAAAGAGCAATGTGGGGTTACAAGCCAAAGCGCGTGCAATTTCCAGCTTGCGTTGTTCCCCGTAGGGCAAATTCATGGCAAGCAAGTCATGCTTATCGGCAAGGCCAAGCGTAGCAAGCAATGAAAGCGCCTCTGTATGCAAGCGTTCTTCTTCTTTATAAAAGCGAGGCAAACGGAGCAAGGCACTGCATAGGCCATACTTGCGCCTTATGTTCATAGCTACCTTAATATTGTCTATCACGCTCATATGCTTAAACAAACGTATGTTTTGAAAGGTTCTCGCCATGCCCATGCCTGTAATTACATGGGGCTTTTTGCCTATAATACTATGGTTATTTAGCAAAACATCCCCCTCATCTGGCACATACACCCCGGTGAGCAGATTAAAAAAGGTAGTTTTACCGGCACCGTTTGGACCTATAATGCCAATCAGCTCTCCCGGCTCTATGCGTAAGCTGATATTGCTTACAGCGGCAAGGCCGCCAAAGCTTTTGCTTAGATTTTTTACTTCTAATAAACTCATAGCCTTCCCTCCTTGCGAGATTTTTGTAAATTGGCAAAGCTGAATTCTACCGTACCCAGCAAGCCCTTGGGTCTGAATATCATAATCAGCACCAAAAGCACCCCGTAGAGTATGGTGCGTATGCCGGCAAAATTTTGCAGTATGGTATTCAATATGCCAATTACAAAGGCGGCAATGTAAGAACCGGTAAAACTGCCCATGCCCCCAAATACCACAATAACCAATATATCTATGCTTTTATTAAAGTTGAATATTTCGGGCTTAATAATGTAAAAGCTGCCTGCATAGAGCACACCGCCAAGGCTGGCGATCACTGCCCCGAGCACAAAGGCAAGCACCTTGTACTTGGTAAGAGCGATGCCCATCATTTCCGAGGCGATTTCATCCTCTCGTATAGAGATACAGGCTCTGCCATAGGCACTGCGTGTAAAGTTGAGCAGCATAAGGGTAGAAGCTGCCAGCACTATAAACACCAAGGGCCAATCCACACTTTTGGGTATTACCATACCGCTGGCACCGTTGGTGATTTTTAAGTTTTGAATTACAATGCGTATCACTTCGCCAAAGCCTAATGTGGCAATGGCTAAGTAATCGCCTTTGAGACGCAAGGTAGGCAGTGCCACAGCAAAAGCCACCACAGCGCAAATGCCCATCGCCACAGCCATACCAATGTAAATTGCATAAGGGCCACCTATGCTTTTGTTTACTACCCCATAGGCATACGCACCAATGGCAACAAAGCCGGCATGCCCTAAAGAGAATTGACCGGTAATGCCAATAATGAGGTTTAGGCTAATGGCAAGCAAAATGTTGATGCCTATGTTTATAAGCACCGTTTTATACACTTCATTGAGTATGTTTAAAGAAACCAAGGTTTGTATACAAACAAAGGCGATTATAATGACGAGTGCCCAATATAATTTGTTTTTATGAAACAATGTTTACACCTTCTCCCTTGTGTTTTTGCCAAGTAAACCGCTTGGCTTTACAAGCAATATAACAATCAGCACCAAGTACACTACAGCGTCTCTATATAGTGAGTTACCAAAGCCGCTCACCATAGATTCTATAACGCCTATAAGCACACCGCCCAGCATAGCGCCGGGCAAAATGCCTATACCGCCAAATACAGCGGCAATAAAGGCTTTAAGGCCGGGCACTAAGCCCATAAAGGGGTTAATGGAGCTATAATATATGCCCACAAGCACACCGGCTGCACCTGCCAAGGCACTGCCTATGGCAAAGGTAATGCTTATAGTAAAGTTTACGTCTATCCCCATGAGCAAGGCAGCATTGCTATCCACTGAAACGGCACGCATGGCCCTGCCGATTTTTGTTTTATGCACCACAAATTGCAGCACCAGCAGCAGGGCAATGGTGGTAAGCCAAATAATGATTTGTTGGTAGCTGATCACCACACCCCAAAGCTCTACTTTTCCTATGGGCAACAGAGCAGGGAAGGCCTTGGGTGTTGTGCTCATGATCTGCTGGGTACCGGCTTCTAAAAAATAACTTACACCTATGGCTGTAATCAAGGCTGTAATTCTGGTGGCATTGCGTAAGGGCTTATAGGCAATGCGCTCAATGAGCATACCAAGCAAGGCGCAAAAAGCCATGGCAGAAAACAGCGCAGGAAAAAATCCCAAGCCTGTACTTGTTGCCACGATATAGCCCACATAAGCGCCTATCATATAAATATCGCCATGGGCAAAATTGATCAGCTTAATAATTCCATACACCATGGTATACCCCAGAGCCACAAGCGCATATATGCTCCCTATAGAAAGGCCGTTTACAAGCTGTTGAAAAAACTGTTGCATATTATTTCTCCCGATAAACAGATTGGAGAAGCAAGCTTCTCCAACTGTTTATAAATGTATTGTTCATGATGTAATTGTTTTCTATATTTTTCAAAAACAAAATTTATTGTGGATTTACAGATACCGCTGTGCTTTGCTTGCCGTCTTTAAGCTCTACCACCAAAACAGACTTAATAGGGGTATGGCTTTCATCAAAGGTAAAGCTGCCGGTAATGCCTTTAAATTCTATGGCCTTGGTGGCGGCTTGCAGCGCCTGTGCATCCGTTGCGCCGGATTCTATGCCTTGAATAATCACGTTGGTAGCATCAAAGGCAAGGGCTGCAAACATGCCGGGTTCTTCGTTGTAGGCTTCTTTAAATGCGGTAATAAAGGCGGTGAGCTCCGGGCTTGCATCTACACTGGTATAGCCTGTGGTGTAGTATACATTGTTAAGGTTGCCTGCACCTGCCAATGTAATTAAAGATTCAGAGTCAAAGCCGTCTGCACCGATAATGGTTTTGTCTATACCCATTTCTCTGGCTTGCTTAATAATCAGACCTGCTTCATTATAATAGCCGGCAATGAATAGAGCATCAAAATCCATGGCCTTTACACTGGTAAGTACAGAAGAAAAATCGGTATCATTGCTGGTAAAGTATTCGGTTTTTACCACTTCGCCACCCAGCTTTGTAAACTGTGTTGTAAAGGATTCCATAACGCCCTTGGAATAGTCGTTGGAATAGTCGCCATAGATGACTACTTTTTTGGCTTGCAAATTGTCATTTGCAAACTGTGCCAAGGCTGCGCCTTGGTAGGAATCTTCAAACGCCGTTCTAAACACATAGTCGTACACAGGGCTTTCCGGGTTGCTTGGGTCCATACGGGTTACATTGTTTTGTGTAGCCGAGGGGGAAAGTACCACCACATTGGATTGGCTTAAAATAGGGTAAGTCGCTGCGCTTGCACCGGATGTACTTGGGCCAACCACAGCTATTACACCTTCGCTTGCAAGCTTGGTAGAAATGGTAACGGCCTCTATTGCGTCGGATTTATTGTCGTATTCCACTGCTATATATTTTTCATAGCCGGCAGCTTTGTTCGCCAAGTCTATGGCAAGCTTTGCTGCCTTATGCTCGGTTGTGCCATAGTCTGCCACGGCGCCGGTTAATTCAAAGTGTAAACCGATTTTATATACAGGGTCTTCTGCAATGGCTGTGCCTAACATGCAACAGCAAATACATAGTACAGATAGGGCTTTTTTTATATTATTGAATACTTTCATCTTCTTTCTCCTCCTTGATGAATTGCATACTATTATATGAAATAACTTATAAAAATACAATAGAACAAAGCATAAAAACATAAAAAAATTTTATTTTTATGCAAAAATTTAGTGTATATACATAAAATCAGAGCATAAATTGTATTTATTTGCTTTTTTAGGTTTTTGCTTTTGTGTATAAATTCATTTTTATAAATTGATTATGCATAGATTTATGCAATTGGTAAGAACTGCATTATACAAACGGATATTATATAGGATATTTTTTGTTCGTAGCAGGCAATAGAAGCAAGAAAGGCTTGTAGCTTTGGGGATTGGTGTGCTTGCGAAGGGATGTGCAAGCCCCGCTACACCGTAACCCAACCTTTCGATCCCCCGGTCAGCTTCGCCGACAGCCCCCTTTACACAAGGCGGCCTTTCTGCTTAATGCTTTGAAGTTGGGTGATGTTTAAAATAGCTGGTTTTCGCTATGGTGGGTATATTCTTTTGCCAATTCAACTATCTTATTGTTTTGCACCTTATTCCAAACATTCCCAAAAGAAAAACCACTTTTGCAGTGGTTTTATTTTTTTCTTTTCCAAATAATTGGTATGCTGATAAGTGAGAATATACCAAACAGAAAGGCAAAGGCTTCGGCATCGCTGTTATAAGACTCAAAGTGTATTGTTAAATAAAAGCCGAGGGGCACCAATATACAGGTAGCGATGATTTTCATTTTTCTGGTTTGGGCTCGCAAAAGCATTTCTTTTTCTTGTAATTCCAATTCCTTTAAACGAATGTTCTCTAAGGCTTCGGCTTGTTTTATTTCTGCCTCATCTACTACACGGTGGGTAATACGCACATCGTCTAATAGTATTTTGGTACCACAAAATTGGCAAAATACAAAATCTCTATTTTCTGTTTCTGTTTTGGAAGATGCACCACATTGTGGGCAGGTTAGTATACGCATATTGCCTCCTTAATAACGGTTTACAGCAAATTCTAATTCTATTTCTTTGCCCCAAGCATTTCGTAAATCTGTTTCTATTTGTTTACGCAAGTTTTTGCCGCTTTGTTTGCATTCATAGGGGGCATAAATATCACAGTAAAGGTAGCTGCCATCTTCTGCACAATGGAAATCTGTATAATGTAGTTTTTCGCCTGTGCTTTGTAATATTTGCTCCAATAAGGTGCGCAAAGCCAGCTGTGTTTCTGTAAAATCTTTTATTTGCGGGTCAACGTGTATCATTGTCTTATAAGAAAACTTTTCTACAATGCGGCGTTCCATCGTGTCTATGCAGTTATGCACTTGGCGTAAGCTTAAATCTCCATCCATTTCTACATGTAAGGTAAGCATTTTTTTGCGTTCGCCATAGCTGTGTAAAGCAATATCATGCACACTGAGTATGTTTTCATCTTCCATTACAAAGTGGCCGATTTCGGCAACTTCCTCATTGCTGAGCGCTTCACCAAGCAAGGGGTTAATGGTTTCCATGGCAGCTTGCCCACCGGCATACAAAATCATACTGCTTACTACAAGGCCGGCAACACCATCTATTTGCAAGTTCCATATATCGTTGCAAATCAAAGAAATGAGTACGGCAAAGGTGGCAATCACATCGCTGGCACTATCTTTGGCGTTTACCACCAAAGTGTTGGAATCAATTTTTTTACCCAAAATAAAGTTAAAAGCACTGTTGCCAAACTTCGCCAGTATGGCAACAATCAGCATTACATACAGGGCAACGCTGCTTTGCAAGGCTTCGGGATGCAAAATACGCTCTATGGAGCTTTTGGCAAGCTCTAAACCGGTAAATATAATAATAATGCTAATAATGAGCCCGGCTATCTGTTCCATTCTGCCATGACCAAAAGGGTGCTCTCTATCTGCTTTTTGGCCGGCTACTTTAAAACCAACTACAATTACAAGTGAGCTTAATATATCCATTAAGTTATTCAATGCATCTGCCTGTAAGGATACAGATCCGGAAATCTGTGCATATATCATTTTAAATACAAACAGGGCAATGTTTACCCCTATGCCTATCCAGCCAGAAAGCAGCCCCCATTTTTCTCTTTGCATAATGCCTCCCAATAATAAAACTAACAATATTATTATACAACAAAATATCCAAATAAGTGAAATGTAAAATATCGGTTTTTTGCGCTGCTATATACAATGTTTTTGCAAAATACAGGTTAGAGGTGTATAATTAAATAAATCAATTACACAGGAGGCAAATATGAAAAAATATATTGCATTGTTTTGCACATTGTTGTTGCTCTTTGGCAATTTTGGAAATGTATTTGCAAACGAAAACATCATCGGCGCAATTGCACCCACCGAAGATTTTTATGTGCAACAAGTTATACAGCTGGATGGCAAAGTTTATGTTTTAAATTCCTCAAAGCTGTACCAATATTCAATAGAAGAAAACAAAATAGAGCTCGTTTTAGATATGAGTGAACAAAACATAGATAGAGTGTTAGCACACCAAGGGCAATTCATCGGTATAGATTATTTTGGCAAAATGTATACAATAGATATTGCCCAAAAGCAAATCAAAGAAACCAAAAACCAATATAAAATAGAGAATGAACAATTTTTACAAAATGCCTTTTCTATCAATGGTGAATTGGTGCTTGCTGTGCAGGGTAATGATGAAACACTGCAAGTAATTTGGACAGCAGACAACAGTACTGTAAAAATACAGGGGCAACATTTTAATGACCTGATACCTTGGGGCGACAAAATCTTAGGTGTTAGCTATGAGGGCTTTTACAGCATAGACAAAAGCAAGGCTGAAAAAATAGAGGGCATTACAGAGCAAACGTTTGATATGAGCAATGTGTTCTATGACCCCCAAACAGATGCCGTCTATTACACGAAGGGGAATTTTGTATTTCGGTTTGATAAAGATTGGAAATCTCACAAAGTGGGTTATATAGCTTTTGCCAACGAGTTTGGCAAACACTGTTTTGCAGATGGCGTTTTGGTGTATACCGCAGGCAATGGGGAAGAACTTAGTATCAATAAATTGGTATTAAATGATATGCAGCTGCCGGACAATGTGCTGAATGTATATGGCATGGATTCTAACCTTGCCAATGCCTATAACCGCAAAAATCCGGATCTGCCCATTGCCGCCTTGCCTGCAAACTTTGCAGGTGATCTTTATGGTGATGCAGCAGCCCTTGCTCAACATTTTAAAAGCGAAAACGCTGCCGATGTATACTTCATCAACTTCAAAGGTGTTTCCAAAGTGCTTGCCGAGCTTGGTTATGCAGAGCCTTTGGACAGCAGCGCCAAAATAAAAGAACATTTTGCAAGGTTTTACCCTTTTGTGCAAGAAGCTATGCAACAAAACGGCAAAATATATTACCTGCCCAGCGAAATCAGAACAGAAAATATGACGTTTAATGCTGATGCAGAAGCCTTGGACGAATTGGGTGTAGATGTGAAAAACATACAAACCTATCAACAATTTATGCATACTTTGCAAGAGCTGGAAATAAAAATAGAAGATGGCGAAAAAACTCTCTTTGATAGCGAAGGTGTATTGGTAAGGGAAGCGCTTACCGGGCAAGTGCTGTCTGATATTTTTGCCTACCAGCTTAAAAATGGTCAAGCCATAAAGTTTAATACACCACAAACGGCAGAAATGCTGCAAGATATCAATCAAGTGCGCTTTGAAACCATTCCAAACAGTATAGAAGAGTTTAATCCGGAGAACGGTATGGCAGTTGATGGCAACGGTCTCTTTTCTATGGAATATAGCTATACACGCAGAGCATGGGGTAACCCAAAGATCAGCTACAAGTTATCGTTGCGCCCCTTTGCAGAGCAAGAACCTATACAAGTATTTAATACAAAATATTTGGCAGTCAATGCCCTTAGCCCCAACAAAGAGAAAGGCATTGCCTTTGCAGAACGTTTATTGGATATTTTCAGTGAAGAACATAAAACCATGCTCTATACCGATATAAACGACCCTGTATTGAATAAAGACACTGTGAAGCATATTCAAAGCATAGAAAAACTTATTGCAGAAAGAAAAAAAGAATTAGATACTTTAGAAGATAAAAATTTTGAAAAATTTATTAAAGAAGATATTGCCAATATGGAAAAGGATTTGGAACGAACCAAACACTTTAGTTATAGCATTACCAAAGAAATGATAGAGGACTATAATGCCAACCAAGACAAACTCTATATTTTAGATGCAAATTTAATAGACTTAAAGAACGAACAGCTTATGCAGTTGTTACAACGCTACATTAAAGGCCAAGTGGAAATTTTGCCTTTCTTGCAGGAGTTTGACCATATTATCAGCATGGCGCACCTTGAAAGCAAATAAAACAGCCCCGATTTTTCGGGGTTTTTGATTATGCAAATTTTTTAATTCCATTTTATTTTATGGGGGATGATTTGGGGTGCATGGGCAAACAGTTGAAATGAGAAAAGCTGAAAGCGGTAGGGATTTGTAATTTTGCCAAGAATTTTACAAGCTCTAACTACGCTATAGCTCAGCTTTACAATCCACCGGTCAGCTGCGCTGGCAGCCCCCTTTTTACACAAGGCGGCCTTTTTGCTTGTAGCTTTGAAGTTGGGCAAGAGATTAAATAAGCTGGTTTTCATTATGTGTAATTGTTACTTGTAATACGCTTTTGTTTAAAGTGCAACATTTCACATAAGCCAAGTTCATTTACCCCACAAGCCCGGCAATCCCCGCGCAAGCAGTAGCGGCGAATAAAACCCGCTTTGTGTAAAAGGGGGAAGAAAGTGCGTAAGCACTTTCAGGGGGATTTTGGCAAGGCTGCAAGGTGATAGTGTTTTTTATTGGTTCTGTGCTTCATATTCGCAGCGGTTAAGAAAGAAACAAGATTCAATGCATATGAAAAATAGCTCGTTTGCAAATCCTTACTATTTTATGCAAGTTTTTCAGTCCCGGAGGTGTTTTACAACTTGTAATTACCCTTTCCCCATCACAATTTTCTTTGACAAATTTTTGACTTATCCAAATTGATAAGCGTAATTATCTAAATAAAGAATTCCAAAACCTTGCTCGTACTGTTAAAATTATAACGAACTTTAAAAAGGGTTCGTACAAGGAGAAGTACAAAGCCTTGGCGCAAGTTCAAAATAAGCAAATATCGTATGCACCTGTATATACACTTTTAGGAGGAACAGTATGGAAACAAGAATGGTAATAGACAGTGTAGAAAAGTTAGAGCAAGCCATTGCGCGTGTAAGAGCAGCACAACAAGTGTTTGCAACCTACACCCAGGAACAGGTAGACAAAATTTTCTTGGCAGCCGCCAGTGCAGCCAACAAAGCCAGAATTCCCCTTGCCAAAATGGCAGTGGAAGAAACCGGCATGGGCGTTGTGGAAGATAAGGTTATCAAAAACAACTATGCTGCAGAGTATATCTACAATGCTTATAAAGACACCAAAACCTGCGGTGTAATAGAGGAAGACAAGGCATTTGGCACAACCAAAGTTGCAGAACCCATTGGTGTAATTGCAGCGGTTATCCCTACCACCAACCCAACCTCTACTGCTATTTTTAAATGCTTACTTGCACTTAAAACCAGAAATGCCATTATTATTTCTGCTCATCCAAGAGCCAAAAACTCCACTATGGCAGCAGCAAAGCTCGTGCTTGATGCAGCCGTGGCAGCAGGCGCACCGGAAGGTATTATTGAATGGATAGACGTTCCTTCCTTAGAAATGACCAACACCGTTATGAAGGAAGCCGATATTATTTTGGCAACCGGTGGCCCCGGCATGGTAAAAGCTGCTTACAGCAGCGGCAAGCCGGCACTTGGCGTAGGCGCTGGTAATACCCCGGCCATTATTGATGACAGTGCTGACATTTTACTTGCTGTAAACTCCATTATACTTTCCAAAACCTTTGACAACGGTATGATTTGCGCTTCCGAACAATCCGTAATTGTTATGGAAAGTATTTACAAAGAAGTTAAAAAAGAATTTGCCAAACGCGGTTGCTACTTCTTAAATGCAGAAGAATGCGAAAAAGTGCGCAAAACCATTATTATCAACGGTGCACTCAATGCTAAAATTGTTGGCCAACCTGCCGCTAAAATTGCAGAGCTTGCTGGCATTACCGTGCCGGAAGGCAGCAAAATTTTAATTGGCGAAGTAGAAAGCGTAGAACTTTCTGAAGAATTTGCGCATGAAAAATTAAGCCCTGTGCTTGCCATGTATAAAGCAAAAACCTTTGAAGAAGCCTTAGACAAGGCAGATACCTTGGTTGCAGATGGCGGCTATGGCCATACATCCAGCATTTACTTAAACGATGTAAATGCTCGTGAAAAATTGCAAGCCTTTGCTGCCCGTATGAAAACCTGTCGTATTTTGGTAAATACCCCTTCCAGCCACGGCGGTATTGGCGACCTTTACAACTTTAAGCTTGCGCCATCACTCACATTGGGCTGCGGCTCCTGGGGTGGTAACAGCGTAAGCGAAAACGTAGGTGTAAAACACTTGCTCAATATCAAAACCGTTGCAGAAAGAAGGGAAAATATGCTTTGGTTCCGTGCGCCGGAAAAAATCTATATTAAAAAAGGTTGCTTGCCCGTAGCCTTAGACGAATTGAGAACCGTACGCGGTGCTAAAAAAGCCTTCATTGTTACCGATAGCTTCTTATATCAAAACGGTTATACCAAACCGATTTGTGAAAAATTAGACCAAATGGGCATTGCGCACACCACATTCTTTAACGTTCAACCGGACCCAACCCTTGCCAATGCGATGGAAGGCGCAAAACAAATGCAAGCCTTCCAACCGGATACCATTATCGCATTGGGTGGTGGTTCTGCCATGGACGCAGCCAAAATTATGTGGGTGCTCTATGAACATCCGGAAGCAGACTTTATGGATATGGCTATGCGCTTTATGGATATTCGCAAGCGTGTATACACCTTCCCCAAAATGGGCGAAAAAGCATACTTTATCGCTATTCCAACCTCTGCAGGTACAGGTTCTGAAGTAACTCCGTTTGCCGTTATTACAGACGAAAAAACCGGCGTGAAGTACCCACTTGCAGACTATGAGCTCTTGCCTAATATGGCCATCATTGATACCGACTTTCATATGAGCGCACCTAAGGGCCTCACCGCTGCCTCCGGTATTGACGCTGTAACCCATGCTGTAGAAGCCTATGCTGCCATGCTTGCCACAGACTATACCGATGGCCTTGCATTGCAAGCCTTGAAGAACATATTCAAGTACTTGCCCCGTGCCTATGAAAACGGCCAAAATGATGTAGAAGCACGCGAAAAAATGGCAAACGCAGCTACCATGGCCGGTATGGCTTTTGCCAACGCCTTCCTTGGTGTTTGCCACTCTATGGCACACAAGCTCGGCGCATTCCATCACCTGCCTCACGGTGTAGCCAATGCCTTGATGATAGAAGAAGTAATTCGCTTTAACGCCAGCGAAGCACCGGCCAAAATGGGTACCTTCTCTCAATACGATCACCCGCACACTTTGGCACGCTATGCAGAAATTGCAGATACCTTGGGCCTTGGCGGTAAAAACGATACACAAAAAATGGAAAACTTAATTGCCGCCATCAATGTGCTCAAAGCCAAAGTGGGCATTAAGAATACCATTGCAGAATATGGCATAGACGAACAAGACTTCATGAACCGTTTGGACGATATGGTAGAACAAGCTTTTGATGACCAATGCACCGGCGCAAACCCACGTTACCCACTCATGAGCGAAATTAAGCAAATGTACATCAACGCATACTATGGCAAACACTTTGTAGAAAAAGCAATGCCGGCTACAAAATAGGGGAGGAAATACGCATGAAATTAGATACCGTGATTGCAACACGCAGCAACAAAACCATCTACCGTGATGGCGATAAATGTATTAAAGTTTTTAACGAAGGCTTTTCTAAGGCTGACGTGCTCAACGAAGCTTTAAACCAGGCACGTATAGAAGAAATTGGTTTAAACATTCCCAAAGTATTGGAAGTAAGCGTAATAGATGGCAAATGGGCCATTACAAGCGAATACATCGAAGGTAAAACCTTAGCAAGCTTAATGGAAGAAAACCCAAGCAAAAAAGAAGAATACCTTGCCTTCTTGGTGGATTTACAACTTTCCATGCATGCCAAAACCTGTGCCAACCTCAATATGTTAAAGCATAAAATGGAGGCAAAAATCAGCGCCAGCAGCTTAGACGCTACCACACGCTATGACTTGCATACCCGTTTGGAAGCCATGCCTAAGCACAATAAGGTTTGCCACGGCGACTTTAACCCATCCAACATTATTGTAAAAGAAGACGGCACAGCCTATATTATTGACTGGTCTCACGCTACACAGGGCAACGCCTCTGCCGATGCTGCACGTACCTACTTATTGTTCTGGCTTGCCGGTGATACAGAAGGCGCTAAAACTTACTTAGAGCTATTCTGCCAAAAGAGCAACACTGCCAAACAATATGTGCAAAAGTGGATGCCGATCGTGGCTGCCTCTCAATCCGTAAAGGGCAACGAAAAAGAAAAAGAACTCTTGCTTTCTTGGGTAGACGTAGTAGATTACGAATAAAGCTGCAAAATCCAGCAAAGGCTTGTACCTTGCTGGATTTTCTCTTATAATGGAAATAACAAGTTCCAAACAGTAAGAGGAAAATTATGAAAATACAAATATGTGTAGGCAGCTCCTGCCACTTAAAAGGCTCCGGCGAATTGATTGCGCTTTTTGAAGCGGCTATCGCCCGGCACAGCTTAGAAAGCGTTGTTACTTTGCAAGGCTGTTTTTGCATAGGCAAATGCAACCGGGAAGGCGTCAGCGTGCTGGTAGACGGCAATGTATATGTTGGCATTCGCCCACAAAATTTTATAGATTTTTTTGAAAAACATGTATTGCACCCTTTGCAACAAGAAAGGAAACAGGCCCATGGCTAAATGCTTAACCTTAAAAAAATCCAACTGCAAAAACTGCTATAAATGCATACGCCATTGCCCCGTAAAAAGCATACGTTTTTCTGGCAACCAAGCACATATCATTGGCAATGAGTGTATACTCTGTGGCCAATGCTTTGTGGTATGCCCACAAAATGCCAAAGAAATTGTAGAAGAAATAGAAAAAGTAAAGGTGCTTTTGCAAAGCGGCGTACCTGTGATTGCCAGCCTTGCCCCCAGCTTTATTGCAAACTATGAGGATTGTGGCATAGGCGCTATGCGCAAGGCCTTGCAAAAATTGGGCTTTACCGATGTAGAAGAAACCGCCATAGGTGCAACCGTAGTTAAAAATGAATATGAGCGAATATTGCGAGAAAACAAGCCGGATGTACTTATTAGTTCTTCTTGCCATAGCATTAACTTACTCATACAAAAGCACTATCCTAAGGCATTGCCGTATTTGGCAGATATTCTTTCACCCATGCAAGCGCATTGCAGGGATATTAAAGAGCGTATGCCTGATGCCAAAACCGTATTCATAGGCCCATGCGTTGCCAAAAAAGACGAAGGGGAGCATTATGCAGGCTTGGTTGACGCCGTGCTTACCTTTGAAGAGCTTTCAAAGTGGCTTGCCGAAGCAAATATACACATAGAAAAAGAATCCGATTATGACGATTGCTCACGCACAAGGTTTTTTCCTACCACAGGTGGTATACTCAAAAGCATGGCAGAACGCTTGCCAAACTATACCTACCTTGCTTTAGATGGTACAGAAAACTGTATTGCCGCACTCAAAGATATCGTGCAAGGCAAAATTCAGCGTTGCTTTATAGAAATGAGTGCCTGTGTGGGTAGCTGTGTAGGTGGGCCGGTGATGGAAAAATACCACCGTGCTTCTGCACTTAGGGATTATATTGCCGTTTCTCAATATGCCGGCATACATGATTTTAAGGTAAAACAGCCGGAAGCGAAGGAAATAAAAAAGACCTTTGAACATATAGAGCAACGCTACCATACCCCGCCGGAAGAAGAAATTGTAAAAATCTTGCACCAAATGGGTAAGTTTAAGCCCAGCCAAGAGCTTAACTGTGGTTCTTGCGGCTACAATACTTGTAGAGAAAAAGCGGCTGCCATCTATGTAGGCAAGGCACATATATCTATGTGTTTGCCGTTTTTGAAAGACAAAGCTGAAAGTTTTTCAGACACCATTGTAAACAATTCGCCCAATGGCTTAATTGTATTAAATGAAGATTTAGAAGTGCAGCAAATCAACAGTGCGGCATTACAAATGCTTAATATACGTTTTGAAAGCGATGTATTGGGCGACCATGTGGTGCGCATTTTAGACCCCACCGTATTTAGAAATGTGCTACAAAGGGGCTATAACGTGCACAACGAGCGTATGTACTTGCCGGAATACAGGCTGTTTGTTGAGCAATCTGTATTACACGATAAGGAATCCCACCTTTTGATTTGCATTATTCGTGATGTAACCGATGAAGAAAAAGAACGTGAAAAAAAGGAAAACATCAGCCGTCAAACCATGGAAGTGGCAGATAAAGTGGTGGATAAGCAAATGCGCATTGTGCAGGAAATTGCCTCCCTACTTGGAGAAACAGCCGCAGAAACCAAAATTGCCCTTGCCAAACTAAAGGAGTCCATACAAGATGAATGATCTCTGTGCCGATATAGGCTATAAAAGCATTACCCATTTTGGTGAAGAGCTCTGTGGCGACAAGGTAGACGTGGTAGACACCCAGGACGATTCCACCGTTATTGTGCTTTCAGACGGTTTGGGAAGTGGTGTAAAAGCCAGCATTTTAAGCACGTTGACTTCTAAAATTATTTCTACCATGCTCAGTGAAGGCCTCAGCGTAGAAGAATGTGTAAAAACCATAGCTGCCACTTTGCCCGTGTGTTCTGTGCGTGGGGTGGCATATTCTACCTTTACAATACTGCATATAAAAAACAATCAAACCGCAGAATTGATACAATACGACAACCCGCAGGTGATTATGTTGCGCAATGATGTGCAATACAATTACCCCTCTACAGAATTGAACATAGAGGGTAAGCGCATATTGCATTCTGTAATCCCCTTACAAGAAAACGATGTATTTGTTGCCATGAGCGACGGTTGCCCCCATGCCGGCATAGGCACTGCCTATAATTTTGGCTGGAAACGGGAGGATATCGGCGAGTTTTTAGAATTGCTTGCACCCCTTGGCTACACTGCCAAAACCCTATCCACCATGTTGATAGATGAGTGCGATAAGCTATATGGTTTTGAACCCGGCGACGATGCTACGGCCTGCGTGGTGCGTATACGCAAGCGTGAAGCCGTAAATCTTCTGTTTGGCCCACCCTTTGATAGGGACGATAACGAGCGCATGATGTCTTTGTTCTTTGGCAAAACGGGCAAGCATATTGTGTGCGGGGGTACTACCGCAAGCATAGCCGCCCGGTATCTTGGCAAGCCGATAAAAACCAGTTTGCTTTATGAACGCAGTGATATACCACCCATTGCTTATATTGAAGGGGTAGACCTTGTAACCGAAGGCGTTATTACCATCAATAAAGTAGTAGAATATGCAAGGGACTATGTAAAAAACAACGATCTGTACGAACAATGGAGCTTACAAAAAGATGGGGCTGCCCAAATATGCAGAATTCTTTTTGAAGAAGCCACGGATATAAATTTCTATGTGGGCAAGGCCATAAACCCGGCCCACCAAAACCCGGACTTGCCCATTAACTTTAACATCAAAATGAACTTGGTTACCAAGCTCAGCAAATATTTAAAAAAGATGGGTAAGCGCATTAAAGTAAGCTATTTTTAGGAGAAGCCATGCGTAAGTTTGATACCAAAGTACAATATTTAAAATATAAGGTGTTGCGTGAAGTGGCACGCCGTGCCTGGAACGATACCCTGTTGCAAAACATTTGGAATATTCCCAAAAGCATTGTGCCGGGTAAAACGCCCACCATGCGCTGCTGTGTGTATAAAGAACGTGCCATTCTGGCAGAACGTGTGCGCATGGCTATGGGGGGCGACCCGGATAAGCCCAATATCATTGAAGTAATTGATATTGCTTGTGATGAATGCCCTGCCGCAGGCTACGAGGTAAGCTCTTCTTGCCGTGGTTGCTTGGCGCACCGTTGTGAAGACGTATGCAAAAGAGGCGCCATCTCCTTTGACCATAATCACGTAGCGCATATAGATAAATCCCTATGTGTAGAATGTGGGCAATGTGCCAAAGTATGCCCTTATTCTGCCATTTTGAACCGTAAACGCCCTTGCCAAGTGGCTTGTAAAATCAAAGCCATCAGCATCAACACAGAAAATGCCGCCGCCATAGACGATAATAAATGCATACAATGCGGTGCTTGCGTGTATCAATGCCCCTTTGGCGCCATTATGGATAAATCCTATATCATTAACGTAATTGACCTGCTCAAAAAGAGCAACAATAACCAAAACTACAAAGTATATGCCATGGTGGCACCTTCTATTTCCAGCCAATTTGCCTATGCAAAACTTGGCCAAGCCGTAGCAGGTTTAAAGCACTTGGGCTTTTACACTGTGGTAGAGGCTGCCTTGGGTGCGGATATGGTGGCACAGGCAGAGTCCGGCGAGCTTGCAGAAAAAGGCTTTTTAACCAGCTCCTGCTGCCCTGCCTTTGTGCAATATGTCAAAACTGCCTTCCCGGCCATTGTGCCCATGGTTTCCCATAACCTATCGCCCATGGCAACGCTTGCAAAATATATCAAAACCAAAGAGCCGAATGCTAAAATTGTGTTCATAGGACCTTGCACAGCCAAAAAGGCAGAAGCACAGTTGGAAACAGTAAAACCCTACATAGACGCTGTGATGACCTTTGAAGAACTGCAAGCCTTATACGATAGTAAAGAGTTGGATATTACCACCTTAGAAGAAGACAGCTTAGAAAATGCATCCTTTTTTGGCAGAATATTTGCTCGCTCCGGTGGTTTAAGTGATGCCGTTGCCCAAGGCCTTAAAGAACAAAACATTACTTTTGATTTAAAACCCATTGCCTGTGATGGTATAGAGGAATGCAGAACAGCACTTTTGAAAAAAAGCAAAAATGTATTAGACGCTAACTTTATAGAAGGCATGGCTTGCGTGGGCGGTTGCATCGGTGGTGCCGGTTGCTTAACCCACGGCGAAAAAAACCGTGCCCAAGTAGACAAATACGGCAAAGAAGCACAACAAAGCAGTATTGCCGGCGCTATACAGAGTTGGTAAAAAATCAAACCACCAATTCGGTGGTTTTTTCAAATACAAAAAAGGCAAAGCACAAAATGATATGTACCCGGAAAACCGGATACATAGAAAAATCAAATAGAGTACAGTGATACTTTTCTGTAACAAATAGAAAACGTGCTGCATAAGTTTCTGATATGCTTTAACTTTATAAACCAAGATAAAAATGCAAGCCGTTGTTTAATCCCTAACCCCGACATTGCCTGCCCTTTTATATAGGGCAGGCTTTCTGCTTAAAGCTTTGAACAGGCTGTCAGCGGTTGCATTGGCATATGCTCATCACTTTTATATAAGTTTTTATAAAGCGGGGTTTACATTGCGTTCAAATTTATAGAACTTTTGAAAGCCTTAGGTATTTGCCTACCAATTACACAACACAAAAAATCAACCACAAAAGTAGTTGGTTTTATTTTTATACCTGTTCCACAGCGGCAAAAGCCTCCGGGTTTTCGGCAAATATGCTTTCGTTGCCCAGTATACAATATCTGTTGCTCCGGCAAACGGCTTGCAAAGGCTTAGCCATGTTTTGCAAGTCTTGCAATGTAGTGGCAAGCACTTGTGTACGCTCCTTGGCAAGCAAGGCGGCAGGCACATTCATGAAATAACGGTATATGGCGTTCATACCTTCGGCCTCTACACTCAGTGGGGTATCAAAGGCAGCCACAGCACCGATTACCGTGCTTTCCAGCTCTTCTTCTGTAAGCTGCAGGTTTTGCATAAAGCTTGCTGCTTGGCGCATGGCTGCTATGCTTTCTAAACCGTTCGGGTCGTGGAAGCTGCTAAAAATGAGCAATCCATTGCGTGTAATATTACAGCTTGCCCCATAGGCACCACCCTTTACACGCAAAGCTTGCCATAGGTAGTCGTTGTTGAGCAGGGCTTCCATTACCCTGTAAGAGCCATGGTATTGACTTTCTGCAAACAGCCTGTCGCCCATGGAAATAAATTGCACGGCAGAGGGCACTACAACACCCTTGGGAAGTGTAGGGGCTTGTAAGGAAACAATGGTTTTCAAAGCTTTTGCTTCTTGGGGCAAGGCTTTGTTGAGGTTTTGTATGGCGTGTGCAAAGCCTTCTACCAAGGGTTTGCTTGCCACAAGCGCAGCTACCATTGCTTTGGCACTCAGCACGGAATCCAATGCATTTGGCATGGCTTGCAAGGTATCCGCAAAGGCATTTTCGTTTTCTAACACATTGCGTAACTGTGCATAGCAGGCAAGGCCGCTGCTTTGGTTGCTGTGCAAGGCTTCTGTTTGTAGCGTGGCAAGCACTTCTTCTTCGCCAAATACGGTACCGTTTTCATATATTTCGTTTTGCATGCGGTAAGCATAGGCAGCAAGCAGGTTGGCAATGCGCTCTTGATCTGTAAACTGGCTATGGCAGAGCATATCGGCAATCAGTTCCAGAGTAATATCTAATTTTTCTGGCAAGCATTTGGCGGTGGCACCGAAATAGGTTTTTTCTTTGTAGAAATCCAAACCAAAGCTGAGCCCGCCGGTATGTTGCAATATATTACGACTTAGCTCTTTGGCTGTGCGCTGTGTGGTATCCATATTGCTTAACAGGCTTGCCACAAGGGAAAGTAAGAATAAGTTGGCACCTTTTGGCACAGGCATCATGAGCTTAAAGTAAAGTATGCCCTTGGTGTCTGCCTCATAATAGAGCAGTTTTTGGCCATTACAAGTAATTTCGCTTGCATCACGGTAGGGTTTGCCTTCTTGCACATCGTGCAAATGCAGTTTGGGCAAAGTGGCAAGGGCTTCTTCACTGTCCGGGCTTTCTTGTTGATTGTATAGAGCTTCTATCCGCTTTATTTCTTCTTTTCGGGCTGTTTCGCTTAAATTTTGCCAAGCCTGCAAGGCGGCTTTGCTTTCTGCCACGGCTTCCTGTTCTAAGAGTGTAGCGTCCGGGCAAAGCAGCACGGTGGCTCTGTGGGGGTTGTTAAAGTAAGTTTGTAACAAGGGTTGTAAGCCGTTGTTTTGAATGATGTTGCGCAAGTCTGCAATAGGTTTTGCAAAGCGTAAGTGAATAAAGGGATCTTCACCATCTGCAATTTGTGTAAGCAACGGCATAGCGTACAAAAATCCCTTAGGGTCGTTGCCCGGATCTGCTTCTTTGTACTTGAATTCCATGTGTGCAAGTGCAGATAAGAAGTCCTCTTGCATGCCGGTAAGGTTTAAGGTGAAGAGTTCATCCAAAAAGCGTTTTTCTACTTGCTTGGGGTCGCTTTCTGTGAGACCGTAAAATTCTACAGTAATGATGGAAAGCGGCCTGCTGTCATCAGCAAAGGCTTGTATATCTTGGCAAAATCCGCTGGCTATCAGTTTTTGGCGCAAAGGGGATACATCACTTATGAGCAAGGTATCTACCAAAATTTTAGAAGCAAAGTTTTGTAGCATATCGTGGCAATCGCCAAGCACAAAATCCATAGAGGCAATATTGCTTGGTTCATTGCTTGGGTAGGTGGATTTTATGTATTGTGGTGATGGGTTTGCTTTTACCATGGGCACTTTGGCTATTTTTTCACCCTTGGCACAATGTAGATATTCGTTGTGCAAGAAGTTCATAACCGTTTCTATATCTGCATTGCCATACACGAAAAAGCGTGCGTTGGCAGCGGTGTAGTGCTTTTTATGAAATGCTAAAAAATCCTCATAACGCAAGTTTGGTATGGCTTTTGGATCGCCGCCGCTTACGCATGCATAGGTGCCATCAAAGAGAACCCTATTGGCTTCTGTCATTAAGCGCATGTCGGGTGAAGCGAAGCTGCCCTTCATTTCATTGAATACCACACCGTTAAAGAAGGGTGTACCATCTTCGTCAAAGGCAAAGTTCCAGCCCTCTTGCATAAAGCTTAAACAGTCTTTATAAATAAGCGGCTTGAACACACAGTCTGTGTAGCAGGCAAGCAGATTCATAAAGTCCTTTTCGTTTTGGCTGGCTATGGCATAGAGCGTGTGGTCCGGCATGGTCATTGCGTTTAAGTAGGTGTTCATAGAACCTTTGATAAGGTTGGAAAACAATTCTTTTACGGGATATTTTTCAGAGCCGGAAAGCACGGTGTGCTCTATAATATGCGCAATGCCTGTATCGTCGGTGGGCAGGGTAGCAAAGCGCACTGCAAATACCTTGTTGTTATCTTCACAAGGGATATGAATCAACTCTGCGCCGCATTTTTCATGGCGAAACAGGCGCACCGTGATGTTGCTTTCTGCAATATGGCTTTCTTGTGCCAATTTAAAATAGTTCATAAATATATGAATTGGGGGTGATTTCCATCATTTGACTTTCAGGAATAGACCCTGTTTCCCTTTGTTTTATTTCTCTATCTACCATGAATAGAAGCGTTGGCACCCCAAAAATATGGTTTTCAATGCAGGGTTGTTTGTTGTTGTCGTATTTTGATTTAAAATTGCTAATAAATGGGTAATCTCTGTCCATCGTGTTTGAAGTTTTGGCAAGTACTTGGCAAGGGGCACGGCGGGTGCCATATACGCCTACAATGTGAAAGCCTTCTTTGGTGGCTTCTGTAAATTCGTTTGCTGTAATTTCTCTCACAATATTCTCCTTATGCTCTTTGTAATTTGGTAGAGCGGCTGCGGCAAAAATCCACACTGCAAAGCTCTGCATGGGGCATTGCGGTTTCAAGTTCTCTGCTATTTAGCACAACAATCTGTGCAGCGTCTTGTATGGTGCAAAGCTTGCACGCAGCTGCACGTTTACATTTTGCATATTTTTAATACTTGCCATTTCTTCTGCGCTTTCTGCATTTTTGTTTGGGTAAGAAATGTGTAATAGTTCTTCTGCAAATTGTAAGTTTTCAATATTTGCTGATCTGGTTGCTTTTGAGTTTATGAGTTCTGTTATTTTTCTTCAAAATAAAACATATTTTCAAAATTTGTGTTCAGTGCGATGCACAAAAGGAGTGCCAACTTTGCTGTGGGGTTAAATTGCCCTGTTTCTATAGAACTGATGGTGTTGCGTGAAACACCTGCCATGGCTGCAAGCTCGGCTTGTGAAAAGCCTTTTTCTAAACGTTTTTCTTTAAGCCTGTTTTTAAAATCCAGTTCTGCCATATTAGCCTACCTTCACCGCACATAAAATAATGCCGGCATTACAAAGTGTAAAGCCTATAGTTTTTCTAATCATTCTTTTTGTTCTTCATTGTTTTTATACAGAACGCTCCTTTGCAAAGTATACTTGTCATGATTTTACTCTCGCATAGTTTACTTGTCAACAAATATACTTATATTCCTATGTTTTTTGTGTGTTTTTTACATATATTAAGTGTGGTAGATTTTTGCTGAGGTGTTGCTTGAGGTATATCCAATGTAAAACGCAGTTTGTCATAATATCCGTGGCTGTGAAATATATGATACTTTAACAAATAGCGGTATTCTGTATTTTATGAAAAACAGAATTTGGACAATCAGAAAAAATTCATAGCAAAATAATATGGAAAATGGAATCATACTGTGTTTATAACACGCTATAAATTTTTAAGACAGCATGCAAGCTGTTTTATTTTGGGCTTTTGCCGGTTTTTTACCTTGCTGAAATCCACCTTGGTAAAAATCCCCGGTGCTATGCTAATGCTACAAACGCATTCGAAAGGAGAACTATGTATTTGCAAACATTAACACCCCCACGCACGCAAAGCCTGTTTATAGAGCGTTTTACAGGCTTACAACAAATAGGGGAATACAAGCAGAATGCCTTTGCCAATATGCAAGGTATGGCAAGCGAGCAATACCCCGCCATTGCTACACGCAAGCCCTATCGTATGATTCGCAAGGTAAAACCCCACACCCAAGTGTTTTCGCATAAACAGCTGTTACGCATAGAGGAGGGGCAGTTGTTTGACGGTGCATTCCCCGTAGGGCCTGTGCAGGGAAATCCTACAGATACTGTATCGTTTATGAATCGCTTTATTATGATGCCGGGCAAAACCTGCTATAACAGTGAAAATCATGTGATAGAGCATATGGAAAATCGCTTTTGTGCCAAGGGTATACGCTTTGGCATAGGCAACAGCTTTGGCAAAAGCATAGAAGGCTATGTGCAAAGCGATACCCCGCCCGAAAATCAAGCGCTATGGTTAGACACTACCAATAACAAATTAAGGCAATATGTAAACGGTGCCTACCAGGATGTACAAGGCATTTACACTTGCCTGCACGCAGAAGGGATAGACAAAGGCTTTGCCGTAGGCGATGCGGTAGAAGTATCCGGTGTAAGCATAGAGGAATGCAACGGTAGCTTTGTGATAGAGGATGTGCAGAAAAACTGCCTTGTACTCTATGGCAACTTAAGCCAAAGCTTTACTGAAACAAATGAAGTTTGCATAGAGCGCAAAGTGCCCGTGCTATCCTCACCGTGTGTATGGAATTTTAGGGTATGGGGCATAGACAAACAAACGCAAACCCTGCACGCCAGCGCTTTGGGCAAGCCCAATGTATATTACAATTTTAGCGGCGGTGTTTCTGATAGTTTTGCCATGCAAATAGACAATGCTTTGGCTTTGGCTGCCTTAGAAGATGAACTTCTGGTGTTTTGCAAGGGCGGCATATTACGCATTACAGGCAGGCGCCCCCAAAATTTTGTGAGCACATGGCTTGCCATGCCCGGTATTGCTCAGGGCTGTGAAAACAGCATTACCCTTTGCCAAAATGCAGTGTACTATTACAGCACGCAAGGGCCGATGTGTTATAACGGATTTTTTCAGGCTCTACCTGCTTGCGTGCCTGCCCTACACAAAGCCAAAGGCTTTGCCTTGCAAGGTAAGTACTACTTGGCAGACGAACACAAAGGCTTGTACTGTTACGATATAGCGCGTAAGCTTTGGCATAGAGAGGAAAGCTTTGCCATAAGCAGTGCATGTGCGCACGGGCAAGCTGCTTTCTTTGTGGTAGGTGATACGCTTTTTGCCATGGGTGAAGCAGAGCAAGCACCCATAGAAAACCCGCACACCGAAGAAACAGTGCGTTGGTTTGTAGAAACCAATGATTTTAGTGTGGCAGAGCCCGGCAATCGAAAACTGGAAAGCTTGCAGGTAAACATAAGCGGTGAGGGGCAATATGCCGTTTATGCCGCCTTTGATGCCCCTTTGAATGCAAACAAGGCGTTTACTTGGCACAAATTGCAAGAGGGCGAGTTTATCGAGCATAAACAAATTACCTGCCGTATTTCTGCCAAGACTTGCCACCGTATTCGCTTGCGCATAGAGGGCGAGGGCGAGGCGGTGCTGCACTCTCTTTGCCAAAACTATTATGTGTAAACGGCTGTATTGTTAGGGGATATTTTGTGGTGTGGGGCATGGGAAGTGAAATGAGAAAGGCTTGAAACTGCAGAGCCTTGTGTGGTAGCGAAGGAATGCGTAAGCACCAACCATACTGTAACCCAGCTTTACAATCCCCCGGTCAGCTACGCTGACAGCCCCCTTTACACAAGGCGGCCTTTTGGGTTGTAGCTTTGAAGTTGGGAAAGTGACTAAATAAGTGAGTTTTCGTTATGCGGGTATATTTTTTTCCTTGCTTTTTCAAGCGCCTACATTTCACAAGCCCGGCAATTCCCACATAAGCAGTAGCCACGACAAGGCGGCCTTTCCGCTTATAGCTTTGAAGCTGGATAAATGCTTAAAATAGCCGGTTTTCGCTATAGTGGGTAAAACAATATAAAAACGTACTATTTATTCTGCGCAGGTGGTAATTATATATATTTTATCACAGATTTTAACGATAAAGTGGTAATAATATTCTGAATATTTCCAAAAATACACTATAAGTGGTCAATATATATCAATAATATACAATACACTATCTAAATTCTCACAGAAGTGGGTAAGAAAGGAAAAACAATGAACAATATACAATCTATCTATACCAAATGCTTCAAAGCTGGCACTGCCCTACTTGGCGCGCTCAGTGGCCTCTTCGGTGGTTTTGACGCACTGCTCAAAGCGCTTATGCTCTGTATGCTGGTGGACTATGTGAGCGGAGTGCTTTGCGCCATTGCCGGCAAAAGCCACAAATCAGCCGATGGCAAACTCAGCTCTGCGCAAGGTGCAAAGGGTATCTACAAAAAGATACTCATCATGCTTAGCGTGCTGATTGCCGCCACATTAGACCAAAGCCTTGGCCAAAACAATGTGTTTCGCAATGCAGCCTGCGTGTTCTACATCAGCAACGAGCTTATCAGCTTTATAGAAAACCTTAACACCATGGGCGTACCCTTTCCGGAACGCGTTAAAAAAGCCATTGGCCAATTACAAGAAAAATAACATGCTTGTGAAAGCTTGATTTTTTGCTATAATGAAATAAAAAATAAAGGAGATCCTCTATGACAGAAACCCTTGGCCAAGGTATTACAATACTTATTTATGCGGCAGTTGCTTTTGTGCTGTACAAAAGCATTAAAAGCCTTGTGCGTGTGTACAAGGAATATAAAAATGAGAAGAAGTAAGTTATAAGTGAATAAAAAAGTTATTCTTTAGAAATTTAAAAACAGGAAATATAAGCTCTATAAAATACGGCTCATACGCTCTTTTATAGAGTTTTATATTGTAAAATTTGCTGAAAAACATTTGGCGAGCTTATGCCTTCATAAAAGATTAAAAAATAATTAAAAAAACATCTTGTTATTTTACGATAGTTAACAATCCAAGGCACAAAAAAAGAGCCTTGGCTCTTTTTGATGTTTGCTTATGCACCCCAATGGGTAAAGCCGAAGGCTGTTTCAAAATCCTTGGCAAAGGTTTGTAAAGCACATTTCACTTGCTCGTTTTGCAACATTTCCTCCAAGGTAGGCGTTTGCACGGTTACGGCGTGCGCACCTGCAAGCAAGGCTTGTGTTACTTGGGTTTTGGCTTTAAAGCTGGCAGCCAATATTTGTGTTGGCAAATGGTGCAAGTCAAAAAAGGCTCGCATTTGGACAATGGCTTGTTCCGGGTTGGTGCCAATGTTCAGCATACGGTTAAAATAGGGGGCAACATAGTCTGCACCGACAGAGGCGGCAAGCATGGCTTGCTCTACCGTATAGATGGCAGTGGCAGTAATGTTGTAGCCCTCTGCTTTTAAGTAGCGTATGCATTGCAAACCCACAGCGTTCACAGGAACTTTAATATAGGTTTTAGCACCAAAATGCTGCACAATGTATTTTGCTTCTTGCAACATGGTTTCAAAATCTTGGCTTAGAATTTGCACATGCAGTTCTTTTTCGCCGATGTGCTTGCGTATGGCCTGCAATATTGCAGTGGGATCACCTTTTTGCTTTGCCAAAATGCTGGGGTTGGTGGTTACACCGGCCACATTATACACTTGCATAAGCTGCGCGATTTGTTCTATATCTGCACTATCGATAATGATTTTCATTGTTCGTCGTCTTCCTTATGAAATCCAAAAAAGTCTATTGCATCGGCAAGGGTTTCTAAAAAGTCTTCCCGGTTTTGCCTTTCTAAACTTTTACCCACACCCAAGGCGTGCACCATATCCCAAAGAATGGAGGCTTGCTTACTGAACAACAGCTCTTCCGGGCTAAGATTTGCGTCTACAAGGCCGATATTTTGCAAAAGCGCAGGCACACCATCGCTTGCTACAAGCTCTTGTATGGCTTTGTATCCGGCAGGCTTTTGCTCATAAATATCCACAGGGTTTTTTATAAAATCTTCAACCAATTCACGAATGGAAAAGGCGTCTACATAGGTTTTAAACATTATTTACAGTACTTCTCAATATAATAATTTTTACATTTTTGAATAATTTCTTTTGCTTTTTCAGCACCGTCTAATTCATTTACAATGGTGTCTTTGGCTTCTAAGCTTTTGTATACGCTAAAGAAGTGCATCATTTCTTCAAAAATATGGGC
Source organism: Bacillota bacterium (assembly GCA_023396045.1). Taxonomy (GTDB): domain Bacteria; phylum Bacillota; class Clostridia; order Christensenellales; family Aristaeellaceae; genus JAAZPT01. Next base: position 32,564 of record JAEWXD010000031.1, read on the forward strand.
AGGCAATTCCTTTACGTCTTTATACATATGGTAGGTAGGGTCGTTATAAGGTATGGCGATTACTTTTTCGTCTAATTTGCCTTGGTCTAACATATAAAATACGCCGATGGGGTAACAACGCACCAAAGCCATGGGGCGAATAATTTCGCTGGAAATTACAAGCACATCCAGTGGGTCGCCATCTTCTGCCCATGTGCGAGGAATAAAGCCATAGTTGGCAGGGTAGTGGGTACTGGTATAGAGTATTCTATCCAAAATTAAGTGGCCGCTTTCTTTATCCAACTCATACTTCACTTTGCTGCCTTTTTCTATTTCTATGCAGCAAATAAAATCATCATCTTTAATACGGTTTGGTGCAATGTCATGCCAAATATTGCTCATAATCTGCTCCTAAAAGTTTCTTGTAGTATCGTATTGTGCAAAAAATGCATCTCTGAATTCCTCGTAGGCATCTTGCTCCAAGGCGCTACGAATGTCTGCCATGAGGCGTTGCAAAAATCTTAAATTATGTAAGGTGATGAGCCTTGCACCGGTAATTTCTCCACACTTAATAAGGTGGCGAATATAGGCACGGGTGTAGCCGTTGCGGCAAGCATAGCAGTCGCAACCTTCTTCAATGGGGCTAAAATCCTTGCTGTATTCTGCATTGCGCACTACCAAACGGCCCTTGCGTGTAAAGGCTGTGCCGTTTCTGGCAATACGGGTGGCAAGCACGCAGTCAAACATGTCTACACCGTGGGCAACGCCCTCTACCAAACAGTCCGGTGAGCCAACGCCCATGAGGTAGCGTGGCTTATGTGCAGGCAGGAAGGGCTCAATATGGTCCAACATTTCATACATAACAGGCTTGGGTTCGCCAACAGAAAGGCCGCCTATGGCTGTGCCGGGGAAGTCTAAGCTGCTGATGAACTTGGCGCTCTCTATACGCAAGTCTTTATAAAACGCACCTTGCACTATGCCGAATACAGCTTGGTCTGCACGGGTGTGGTGCTTTTTGCAACGCTCTGCCCAATCGTGCGTAAGGTGCATGTTTTTCTTGGCAGTATGGTAATCGCAAGGGTAGGGGGAGCAAACGTCAAAAGCCATGGCAATATCGGCACCCAATTTTTGCTCTATATCCATTGCCACTTCCGGCGAGAAAAAGTGCTTGCTGCCGTCTATATGGCTTTGAAAATGCACACCGTTGGGTGTAATTTTGCGTATGCCGGATAGCGAAAACACTTGGAATCCGCCACTATCGGTAAGTATGGGTCTATCCCAATTCATAAATTTATGTAAGCCACCGGCCTCTGCCACCAAGTCTTCACCCGGGCGCAAATGCAAGTGGTATGTGTTAGAAAGTATAATTTCTGCACCCAAGTCCTTGAGCTCGTCCGGCGTGGTTGCCTTTACGGTTGCCAATGTGCCAACGGGCATAAAACAAGGGGTTTGTATATCGCCGTGGGGGGTATGTACTACACCACGACGTGCTGCAGATTTTGCAGATGTTTTTAATAAATCAAATGTTACAGGCATAAAAGCCTCCTTCCCATAATTTATTATAGCATATTTTTCATAAATATACAGTATGTGGGGATTTTGAAATGGCATTGGGATTGTAGCCATTTTCCAACAAAATATATATATCCTATATATTATGGGGAATAATTTGTTGTGTGAAGGCCGGGGAGTTAAAACGAGAAAGGCTGAAAGCTATGCATCTTTGTTTTGTGGCTATGTGGTATCCCCTACTATACTTTATTCTTGCTAAACGATCCCTCGGTTTAACACAAGTGTTTGGTTGCCCTTTTACATAAGGCTGCCTTTTATGTGTTGTAAGTGTGCTAATAAGCTTGTTTCTTTCACCATGTTTTATACCCTGCAGGTTGCGTTTATTCTTACCCTATATCAATTGCGTGGAATTGTGTAAACACCCGGTTTTCCCCTTTCTATGCCTGTATCCGTGCAAAAACTTTTCATTTAAAATAAACGCTCCCTTCTCTTTAACCGCTTGACAAAATGACACTATGTCATATATACTGCTACATATGACATAGTGTCATTTGCGAAGACAGGAGGATCTATGCCGAAGAATACATTTTTTCATTTGCCACAAAGCAAGCAACAACAAATAGAGCAGGTTTTGAAACAAGAGTTTGAATCCAACCCCTTTGGTGAAACAGCGGTGCAACACATCGTTGCAAAATTAGGCATTGCAAGAGGCAGCTTTTACCAATATTTTGAAAGTTTGCAAGATAGTTATTTCTATATATTGCATAAGCATTTGGCAAATACACATCAAATATTTTTGCAGTTATACCAAAACAAACAAGGTGATTTGCACTGTGCTTTGCAAGCCTATGGTACCCATATTGCAGAACATATTTTTCATGAAGATGTGTATAACCTATATAAGCAGCGTTACCTGTATTGGAATGCAAGTATGGAGCAAGCTTGGCGTGCGTATATACCCAAGGAATGTGCGCAAAACATACTTGCACAGCAGCCGGCAATGTCTATGGAGGCTTTTCGTTTTCTTTCTGGCGCAATGCATAATTTGATTCAACGCCTGTTTGTAGAACAATGGAATAAAGAAGAATTTTTAGCGCATTATGCGCAATACACTACTTGGATATTGGAGGGTTTAACATATGATGAACATCATGGAGCCACTGTTTGATATTGGCTATTTGGGCTTTGTAATTGCCCTGGGCATTCGCCTGCTGTTAGAAAAAAACAAATCTGCCAAAGGCTTTGGACTTATGGCTTTACTGCTTGGCTTGGGGGATGCGTTTCATTTGATTCCACGCGTTATCAGCAACCTTTCACCGCTTGGGTTTGCAGGCTTTACTGCCGCACTGTCCTGGGGTGAGTTTGTAACCGGCATCACCATGACCATTTTTTATGTGTTGTATTACCACTACTATAAAGCACAAAGCGGTGATACCGATAATAAGAAAAAATATGCGATTTATTTGCTGGCAGCCCTACGCATAGGCAGCATGCTGTTGCCACAAAACGGTTGGGGCACAGAGGGCAGCTATATTTTTGGCATTGTGCGTAATGCGCCTTTTGCACTTATGGGGCTGTTGCTCATTGCTTGGACTTGGCCTTTGCGTAAGCACGAAGCCTTTGTACAACATTCCGTACTTATTGCACTTAGCTTTTTCTTTTATATAGTGGTGGTGCTTGGCGCACGCTTTATGCCGTTGCTCGGCTTGTTAATGATACCTAAAACCATTGCTTATGTACTGCTGGTTTGGGCAGGTTATAAGTATTTTGTAAAAAAGAACACCTCTATACAATTGCTGAATTTGGCCATTATTTGGGTTGTTCTTGGTTTGTTTGCCGGTGCATTTTATAGGGAATTTGGTAAAGTGTTTGCATATAGCGGTTTAAGTGCATTGCGTGTAGTGCATACCCATATTTTGGTATTGGGATTTTTGTTTGCTTGCATTTTATTTGCTCTTCTTAAAAACCACAACTATGCAAGCTATAGAAGGCCGTTGAATGTATTTACCATCGGTCTTGCATGGGTGGTTACAGCCATGGTGGTACGTGGCATAAGCCAAATGGTAAGCGGCGGTCAAGAGATCATTCGTAGTGCCATACTCTCGGGCATGGCAGGCCTTGGGCATATGCTGCTTACTGTGGGTGTGGTATGGTTGATGGTTTGTGTGCGTAATTTGTATATGCAGGATAAATAATTTTAAAGAAGGCTGTGGCCTTCTTTTTTTATAAAGATTTTATATGGCAAATGAAAAGTATATATTACAATGGAGGGAACTTTGAGAAACGTTCTAAGCTCTTGCATGAAAAGCAAATGTTTCTTCGTTGCTATCAAAAAGCAGAAGTTATACAATGTATAGTAAGAAAGTAAAACAAAACGGCATACCCTTTGAAAAAAGCGTTCACTAAATTTTAAATTAGCCTGCCTTGCGGATGAATATGGCACAAAGTTTTGATAGGTTGTGCAAGCATGAAGCCCGTACAATCGTTACATATATAAAGGGATTGTATATTGGATAACATAAGGAGATATATAAATGAGAATAAAAAATGTTTCGTTTTTATGCTATATGGCAGCAATCTGTGCCGCTGTTGTAGCGTTCGTATTCATAACTGCACGCATGGGTTGGGCAGAAATAAGCAAGGGTGCGGGAACGCCTGCAGAAGAAACGGGGGATTGTTTGAAAAAAGCAATCTGTGCAAGTTGTGGTGCAACCATATCCAAAACAAAATATTGCGCAGAATGCGGCGCCGGCCTTGACGAAGTGAAGCCCGTATTCAAAGAAGGTAGCGCAACAGAGTATACAAGTGAGCATACGCAAGCTGTGGAGGATGTACAAACAGCATCCAAGGCCATGAGTGATGAGGGGCTCACGCTTCTTGTAAACATCTGTACCAAAACAGTGGCCACCGTTGGAGGCGATGGGTACAGCGAAATCGTGCTTTATGTAGATGAATCCACAGGGGAATACTGGCTGCATACCTATTCTAAATATGTGAACATGAAAGAAGAGGCACACGCCTCCTATACCGCTACGCCGAAATTGGCACAAAGTGTTATGGAATACATCCAAAATCACAAATTGGCTTTGTGGAAAGAACAGAAAGGGTTTGCGATATGTGGGGGCGATTATATTATTCGCTTTAAGTATGGCGATGAATGGATACGGCTGGATTCCGGCAATATGACGGATTACGGCAAAGCATATAGAGATATATTTTCTATGCTCGCTGCCGAAATGAAAGAAGAAAACAGGCGTTATGCCGAGCAGTGAACATTGGAGAATTACTTTTGTATTTTTCTATTTTATGAACGCCTTTATGTTTGCTGACAAGCATGACAAATGGGAGGCTTGCTATGCCAAATAGGGTAAGCTCAAAGTTTGAAAGTGTTTGTTTTGTGCATAAGTACCTCGTTAATATAATGAATTTCTTAAAACATTATGAAATTGTGTTTGCTGAAGGCGTGCATTTTTTAAAGCGTTTTGCGTGATGTATACGCTACCAACAGGCGCATTGCTATTTGTACAGTGTGCGTTTATAAGAATATATATTTAACAATTTTATAATAAATAGTTCTAAAACAAGGAATAATTCAAGAAGTAGAATCGTTTACACTATGAACATATGAAAAACAGTAATAATTATTAAAAAAATATTACAAAACTATTTCACTTAATAAGTTTTTGTGCTATACTATTCTGTAACGAATAGATGGAAAGGAGTCTCTGATGATAAAGAAATCAATATCCCTGTTATTATGTTGCGTTTTATTGCTGGCTTTGCTGGTACTTCCGCAAGCCCATGCGCAAAGCAATGGTTTTAGCTATTTGCAAAACGCAAACCCAAACCCCATGTATACACAAATTAAGTTGCCGGGTTACGATGCAACCGTATATGCATTTACCAAAACCGATGGTACCAACGCATTCCGTGTGTATGGCAGCCTGAATGGTGCAGAAGGTTATTACCCGGTTTCTATTTCTCGCGGGGATAGCTATGATACAGATGGCAGGTTGAAAGTATTGGTTATAAGCAACAATGCCGCAGATGATAAAACAGAAGATTTTGCGCAACCCGTCGTTAGTAAAACAGAAGGCCCGGCACCTAAAAACTTTATAGCCTTGGGTGGCAATGTATTTGTGAAAGGTACAACTGCCATTGTTTGGGCTAGCATCAACAATGCAGAACCGCATTATTATGATGCCATTGAACAAATCCATTATGGCGCATTTAATATTAACAGCAAAGAAGCCTATTCGCCTCGTCTTGGTTCGTTACAAAACATAGCCAATGATGGCACCGGTCTTGTAACAGGTGATTATGTTGTATATCTAACAGACGGTACAGCCATCAATGCCAATGCATTGCCTGTGGAACCGGAGAACAATGCAAATCTTGCACTTGCAGCAACGGCCCGCACAATGGCTTCTGCACCTGCAGCCAGCACAAGCAATGTGCCTGCAGCCGATACAAGCAATGTATCATCTGCGCCGGGGGCAAGCCAAAACAATACCGCTGCAAGCCCAAGGGTAAGTGCGCAAAATACAAATCAAGCTACAAACAATACTACAAACACTACTACTACACCAAAAACACAAAGCAATACAACAAGCCCTACATATAAACAAGTAGGCAATAATAAAAATAATAAAAAAACATATTACCCTGAAGATAACACAAGGAAGCATAAAATTATGCGATACCAACACTTGCTTGCCGAGCTTGGTTATTTTGACTCTGTTATAGATGGTATATATGGAAAGATTACCGCCAATGCTGTAAAACAATATCAACTTAAAAATGGTATTACCGGCAGTGGTAAATTAACCAAATCCACTGTAAAAGCGTTGAACGGTTACAGCCATGTAAATGCCAAAGGGCAAGTGGTAAGGCCAATTAGCAACTTTGTAGACGAAAGTGCAGAAACCAAAAAATCTGTAAAAGACGTAAGCGTTGGTTTAAACATTAACAAAAAGAACTATGCAGTAGGGGAATATATTTACCTTACAACCCATGATTTAAAACGCAAAAGCAGCCAAAGGCTCAATCTTACATTAGATGTAATCAATGTAGAAAAACGCACAGAGCTTGCAAGAACCACCGTGCGCGCTACAAGCAAAGCGCCTGCAACTTTGGTTACCGCTGCATATAGTGAAGGCAAATACCAAGCCCGTGTATTTGTAAGCCGTAACAAAGGCCTTGTGCTTGCAGATGTAAAAGAATTTACGGTTGGCCCAAATGCAAACGGCACAACACCTGGTGGCCCTAATGTAATGCCCGGTGTAGTACCCGGTATTGTTGGCCCGGGTGGTGTAATCCCTGGTACACAAGGCACAGCAACACCAAGCAATCCCGGCCCTGATGTAATGCCCGGTGTTGTACCCGGTATTGTTGGTCCAAGCGGCGTAGTGCCTGGTTCTGCACCAAACCCACAAAATACTGCACCAAATAACAGCACACCTTTAACACCTTCAGCATCTCCAACACCTTCTGATACAAGCGATGAAGTAGTGCCCGGCATTGTGCCGGGAAAAAGCGCAGCGCCCAGTGCACAGGCTTCCCAAAATACAAGTGATGATAAGAGCACAGCGCCTGCTACACAAAGCGAAAACAGTGAAACCACAGCAGAAAACAATGCAGCAGCACCCGAAAAGCAAGATGGTGATACAACAAACAATGATGCATCAGAGGCTGAACCAATCACAGAAAAATCAGAAAAAACAATTGAATTGGTTGAAAATTCTACGGTAGAAGCACCTGAGAAACAAGAAAAAAGTGCAATAGAAGCTGCTGAAAACGAGCCGGTAAACGAAGAAACAGAAAAAACAAAACCGGTAAACGAAGAAGTGCTTGTAAAAGAAGAAGCATCCACCGAAGAAGACAAAGCAGAGAAAAAGGAAGATCACTTTATAGTAGAAGTGCGCAAACCCAAAAAGGCGGATGTACAAGTTAACAAAGAAATGCATTTTACTGTAATTTTAAAGAACAATGCTTTACAAGGCAGTAAATACGAAGCTAAAATGCGTGAAGGCGGCAAGCTTTTTGCTACAAAATCCTTTATATATAATAAAGCTACCAAAAACTTTGAAGCAACATTCAGCTTTACACCAAGTGAGGCCGGTGAATACACTTTCCAATTTGCCGGTATGAATTCTGATAAAAAAGAATTTAATGATGGTGAAATAATCTATACTATTAAGGAATAAAGGAGAATACTATGAATAAACGACTCTTAGCGGCCGTAGTAGCGCTCTTGCTTTTGCTTTCAAGCACACTTGCTTGGGCACAGGAAGTAACGCAATTAAAAGGCCCCCAAAACCATCCTTATACCCCATTGCGTGTAGATGGTTTTGATGGTGTGCTATATGCTTTTAACGATAGCAATGGCATTACCCAATTGCGCATTTATGCAAAATACGATGGTAAAAAAGGCTTTTTCCCCGCAGAGATTACAGAAGAAGGCGTGAACATTACTGCCGATGCTCCTGTAAAGGAAACAAAGAAAAGCTTTGGCAAAGCCAAAATTGCCAAGGAAGCCCAAAGCCCGGAAAGCGGATTTGTAAAAAGCAAGCATAAAAATATATTTGCTATGGTAAACGTGTTCAATAAAAAAGAACATGTAGCTTATGCAAGCTATGATGGCGAAAATTTTGCATACTACCCCATTGGTAAAAACAATCAGGTAGAACCCGGCGCTTTGGCAGTGGATATTGATGCTATGTTGCAACGCAGCAAAAAAACAGTGGGCAAAAGCTATAAAATGCCTAAGGAATACAGCAAAGGCTTTGCAAAGGATGTTCTTTTGCAATTGGAAGGCGATAATGTTGTGGTTGCCCAAACCGATCTGCCACATTTGGATTTAGATGCACTTGCAACCAAAACCAGAAGAACCACTAAAAAAATCGGCACTACAAAAAAAGATGCTGAAGAATTGGGTGGTATAGAATTAAGCAATGATAGCAAACTTGCTGCAAGTCTTGCCAATATTACTGCCAATATTTCTGTAAAAAAACAATTTAAAACAGGGGAAGCCGTAAGCGTTTCTTCCCAAG
>JAEWXD010000039.1 GCA_023396045.1 Bacillota bacterium
CTCAACGAGCAAATCAATAAAGAAATGTATTCTGCATATCTTTATTTGGAAATTTCTAACTATTACAACGACAAAGGCTTGGCCGGTTTTGCAAACTGGTACAGAGTGCAAGCCAAAGAAGAAATGGCACACGCAGAACTGTTTATTAGCTATATGCAACACATAGATTTAAAAATTACTTTGGAAGCCATAGCAAAGCCAAATTGCAATTTAACAGATAATCGTTCTGGCATTGCACTTGCGTTAGAGCATGAAAAATTTGTTACTTCCAGTATTAACGAAATTTATGGTGAAGCATGGGATAATAAAGACTTCCGTACCGTTGAATTCTTAAACTGGTTTGTAAAAGAACAAACAGAGGAAGAACACAACGCAAGTGACATCTTAAACAAATATGACCTCTTTGGTGGCGACCCCAAAGCCTTGTATTTGTTAGACCAAGAATTGGCTGCTCGTGTATTTACAGCACCATCTTTGGTAATTTAGGGATGTTTTTGGAATAAAATGCAATGGCAATTAGGGACTGCCATTGTGAAAAAAGGGACAAAAAAAGCAGCTTCGGCTGCTTTTTTTGTCTTGCGTTTACAGAGTGTAATAAAAAATGCCCTGCCAAAAGCAAGGCTTTGGCAGGGGGAGGTATATTATTTGCCGAGTGCAGCGTTTTCGCCGGCAATACGGCCGAATACTAAAATGTCGGTTAGTGCGTTACCGCCCAAACGGTTTGTACCATGAATACCACCGGTAACTTCGCCGGCAGCATATAAGCCGGGGATAACTTCGCCGTTTTCGGTAATTACTTGCGCTTTGGTGTTAATGCGTACGCCACCCATGGTGTGGTGAACGGTTGGCACACGGCCGGCGGCATAGAATGGACCATTGTCAATGGCTGGGCCATAGAGTGTACGGCCAAATTCGTCTGCTTCTTTGCTTTCTGTATGTTTGTTATATTCATCTACAGCAGCTTTTAAGTTTTCGTAAGGCACATTGATGGCTTTTGCCAAATCTTCCAAGGTTTCGCCTTTAAATGCACGGCCTTGTTCAATTAAGCTGTTTACAGATTCGTTGAAGTTGTTTACTTCTTCGCCGGTTGGGTAGCAGTCGCTGTCCATAATAATCCAAAGATATGCATCCGGTTGTGCAAAGAGGGCATGTGTCATTTCATCACGACGGCCACCTTCGTTTACAAAGCGGTTACCTTCTTTGTTTACAAAAATACGGCTTTCTACACCAAATTCAATGTTACCGGAAAGGGAACCTGTTTCAGGGTCACCCAGTGGTAATAATTGGATGTTACCCATTTGTACAAAGTCTGCACCCAATTTCATAAGCATTTTTACAGCGTCGCCGGTTGCGCCCGGATGGTTGGTAGAACGAATGCTTTCGTCTAAATTTGCCCATTGGATGTTGTAAGCCTGGCGCAATTCAACGTTTTTAGCAAAACCGCCGGTTGCTACTACAAGGCCTTTTTCTGCTTTTACAGTAATGGTGTTGCCGGTTTCGCCGGTGCAACGAACGCCAACTACTCTGCCGGTTTCGTCTTGCAACAGTTCTTCAGCTTTGGTGTTGTATTTCATGTAAATACCTTCGTGTGTATCTACATAGTTTTGGTAGGTTTTAAAGAAGCCGGTACCAACGGGTTCTACTGGTTTGTGTGCACGTGGCCACATACCACCAAGTACGGTAAAGAGCTCCGGTTTAAATTCCATACCCATATCTTTGAGCCATTGTACGCCGGCCCAAGCGTTGCTTACCATGGTGTGCACCAAAGCAGGGTCGCCCTTGTTATCGCCGCCGTTTAAGGTTTGGGTATAGTGCCATTGCACAGAGTCGTTTTGTTTTATTGCTGTTTCAGATCTATCGTCTACAGCGTTCAAAGCGCCACCGGCCAAGATGGTATTACCACCCATTTTGCCCATTTTTTCAATTACGATAACTTTAGCACCGTTTTGGTGGGCTTGTACGGCAGCGGCCATACCGGCACCACCGGCGCCGATAACTACTACATCTGCTACCATTTCTTCGTTAGCAGCTTTTTCTACTTCTTTTTTCTCTACTTCTTTTTTGAAGTTTGCAACATCAAGACCGGCTTTTGCAATGGCATCTTCTACTGCCAATTTGATAGCGTCGCTTGTATAGGTTGCGCCGGCAACAGCATCTACCAAGGTAGATTGTGCTTCTACAATTGCTGCAGGTATTTGTGCAACGGCAGGGTCAGAGATTCCGGCAGTGTCATTGTTTGCAATTACTTCAATTGCAGTAATGGTTTCACCGTCAAAAGTAACTTTTACGCCTAAGGAATTTTCTCCACCTTGTTGGCTATTGCCATAACCTTCGGCAGTGGTTTCTGCTAAGCCAAAACTAGCAAGGCTTGTAAGCATTACTACTGCCAATACCAAACTCAATATTTTACGCATGGTACTATATCCTCCATATTAATGATGTATTTATCATATCTAATTTTTTCCATTCCGTCAATAGTTTAACAAAAATATTATACATATATAATTATTATCAATATATTTAAAAATCTTATTTGCAAATATACTCACCTACTATTTAATTGCATAAAAGGTAATTTTTTACATAATGTGTATTCGGCAAAATACTGAAATATAATATGTTTATCATACATGCAGGGCTTGTTTTTGTTTGGTGTGTAGTTTACACTTACTGTATTCATTGATATATATGCCGGTTTGAACGGTGTTATATTTCTTGTAGTATAAGGTGTAGCATTGTTGGAAACTGTATAATATTGTAGTATAAAAAGCAATGCAAGTACTTTTAGCTGTTATTAGATATGATGTATACGGCATATAGAAAAGGAGAGAGGGCTATGAACAATCCGTTGCTTTCAATATAGAAAAAGAGGTTTGGGAAGAAGCGGGTTGCAGGGTACATGCCCAAAAATTTATTGCATTGCACGATTGGCGGCAACATAATGTAGAGTTTTTTGTGCATGGTATGCTTAAAATATTTGTTTTATGTAGTTATGAAAGCGGTCATTTTCAAAAAAATATAGAAACAATAGGCAGTGCATTTTTTGATGAGAAAAATATTTCGGAAAATTTAGCAAAAGAAAAAAACACCAAAGAGCAGATCTTGATGTGTTTTGATGCGTATAAAAATCCAAATATTCCCACTTTGTTTGATTAGTTGTTTATATTTAACGCAGTGCCTTGGCACTGCGTTAAAATAATATAGAAATTTTATATAATCGTCAATATTTTTTAGTTTACAAAATAAAAGGCTTACACCGAAACTTTTTATAGTTTATGCACACTGTAGGCACAAACCAAATTGCTGATGCCGGCTATAAATATGCTGGCGCCTATCATCATGGCCACCATAATGCCACCTAAGCTCAGTTTGGTAAGCAAGGCAATGGCCACAGCAATGCTGATAATACCAAAGGCAAAGCCCAAGCCCCAAAAGCCAAACCCTAATTTGCGGCTTTCTAAGGCAATATTACATTTTGCAAGCCCGTCTATCAAAAGGGATATGGCAAGCACAATACCTACAAATAAATCCAGCTGAAAAAACTTAAACAACATCAATATGCCCAGTACAATCATCACTATACCTACAATGGTATCGGCAATTTGGTAAGCACTTTTTGTTTTTTTTCTAAAAAAAGCAAATATTTTTATAGCCCCAAAGGTAATTAAACAAATGCCTATCATGGTAGAAACTACCCTAAGGCTAAATTCAGGATAAATCATCAGCATTAAGCCAATCACACAGAATGCCAATGATACTACAAAATAAAACAATTTTGCTTTGCGCACAGTTTCTAAATGCATACTTTACACCTCTTACATATCTTTTTATTTCTTAGTATACCATACATTAGAAAAAAATAGCAAAGCACAAGGCTTTGCTATAGGATTAAATATCTAATTTCGGCAATAGCACCGCACGCACGGGGCTGGCTTCGCTGCTTTCTATTTTAAGGGGCAGGGCGCTTAAAAAATATTCGCCCGGTATTACGTTTTTTAATTGTAAATCTTCTATGACCCCTATGCCTGCACCCAATATAATTTTGTGGGTAGGATGGTCTTTTTTATCACGCTCTATGCTCATGGCATCCATACCCAAACATTTAATTTTCTTTTGGACAAGGTAGTTTGCACCATCTTCTTCTAAATATACAAACTTCGGGTTGTATTCTGTGGCAAAACTGTTTTTGCTTTTTAATAATACAATGTCGTTTTCTTGTATATTGAGGGGAAGCAAGTCTTCTACATGTATTTTTTCATCTACATGGCAAAGATCAAATACTTTGCAGTTACCAATAAAAATTTCCGGCAAATATTGCTCTACGGTGGCACCGTTCTCTATCATATGCAAGGGTGCATCAATATGTGTGCCACAGTGCATATCCATTTCTATACGGCTTTCGTGGTAGTTGTTTTCTTTATGCACTGCCACTACATTGCGCTTTATTTTTTTACTTTCTTTGTTTTTGTATACCACCATGTTTTCGCTGATGGTTTTGCTGATGTCTATTATTTTCATGCATCTATCCAATCTACCAAATCATTGGCTTTGTCTGGGCCTAAGGAACCTACTGCATAAGGGTATAAAGCTTTTGCGCTTTTTGCATATTTTGCACGCAAGTCGTTTACAAAGTTCCAAGAGGCTACAATTTGTTCCCATTTGGAAAATAAAGAACTGTCTTTTATAAAGGCGGCATAAATGAGCCTTTCATATGCTTCCGGTGTATTGATTCTGTTTTCCAGCACACAGCTTTGGCAAAAATCCATAGATACTTTTTGCAGCTCTTGCACTGTGCCGGGCTTTTTTGCATTGAATGTAAGGTAAACCCCTTCGTCTGGTTGTATGCGTATAATCAGCATATTCTGAGGCTTGCCGTTTTCACTTTTAAAACGAATTACTACCTTGCTTTCTTGCGCACGCATTTTTTTGCCCGTGCGAATGTAGAAGGGCACCCCTTCCCAACGAGGATTGTCTATAAATAACTTTAAGGCAACATAGCTTTCTGTGGTGGAATTTTCTGCAATGTTTGGTTCTTGCAAGTAGCCTTCATACTGGGCAAATACCACTTGTTCTTCAATATTTTCAATGGGGCGAATGGCGTTAAGCAAATCCAGTTGCTTTTGGCCAATATCGCCATGGGGTTCTTCTAAACCCACAATGGAGAGCACTTGTAATAAGTGGTTTTGCACCATATCTTTTAGCGCGCCGCTTTGGTCGTAATAACCGGCTCTTGTGCCAACGCCTACGGTTTCAGCGGCAGTAATTTGCACATCTTGTATAAAATCCTTATTCCAAATCCCTTTAAAAATGGCGTTTTCAAAACGGATGGAAAGAATATTTTGTATCATTTCTTTGCCAAGGTAATGGTCTATATGGTATACGTTTTCTTTGCCATAAAAGTTTTCTAACTTCTGGTTTAACAGGCTGGCGTTTTCTAAGTTTTCACCAAAGGGTTTTTCTACAATCACTTGGGCAGTGTTGTTCTTGCAGTGCAATTCTAAACCTTCGGTAATGGGTATAAACAGTTTGGGAGCAACAGCATAATAGTAAATATGTTTTTGAATATTCAATTTTTTATAAAAGTCGGCTAAGGTATGGTATTCTGCTGGGTTGCTAATATCCATTTGAAAATAGTGTATGCGTTTTGCATATTTTGCAAACACTTGCGCATCAAATTTTTTTCTGCCAAATTTTTCTACCCATTCTTGTGCAATGGTAATATACTCTTCTGTACTATAAGGGCGCCTACCGATGGCAATAATGCAAAAGTCATACCGTAGCTGCCCCAATACTTCTAAGTTGTATAAGGCAGGGAGAAGCTTTCTATAGCTTAAATCTCCGCTGCCGCCAAATAAACTAAGCGCGTTCATTGCTGTAACCTACCCAATCAAAGTGGAAGTGGCCTTCCTTGTCTGTGCGTTCAAAGGTGTGGGCACCAAAGTAGTCTCTTTGTGCTTGTATGAGGTTTGCGCCACTGTTTGCCGTGGTGTAAGTATCCAAGTAGCTGAGTGCATTGCTTAGTGCAGGTACGGCAATATGGTTTGCAATGGCAAGGCTTACCACTTTGCGCAAGCTTTCTTGGTTGGCTTTTACAATATGGCTAAAATAATCATCAAAGATTAAGTTATCAAGCTGTGGATTTTTGCTGTAGGCATCTATGATGTTTTGTAACAATTTGGCTTGAATTATGCAGCCACCACGGAAAATTTTGGCAATTTGTGCATAGGTAAAGTTCCAATTATATTCTTTTTCGGCAGCTTGCAGCATTTTAAAGCCTTGTGCATAGCTAATCACTTTGGCAAGGTAGAGGCTTTCTTTTACCATTTGAATAAGGGCTTCCTTATCGCTTACTTGTGTGTATGCAGGTTTTGCAAAAATCTGTTCTGCACGCATACGTTCCTGCTTTAAGGCACTCATAAATCTACCGTTTAAAGCGGCAGTGATTACCGATACATCAACACCAAGTTCTGCGGCTTGCATATTGGTCCACTTGCCTGTACCCTTTTGGCTGGCAGTGTCTAAAATCTTGTCTACCAAGGCTTCGCCATTTTCTGTTACTTTGAAAATATTGGCTGTAATTTGAATTAGGTAGCTTTCCAATTCTTCTTGGTTGTATTTGCTGAAAATATCGGCAAGCGCCTTATTGTCAAAACCGCCTAAGTGCTTTAACAACAGGTAAATTTCGCTAATGAGCTGCATATCGCCGTATTCAATGCCGTTATGCACCATTTTTACATAGTGGCCGGCGCCACCGGTGGATGTATAGGCACAGCATGCGTTGCCCTCAACCTTGGCAGAAATCCCTTCCAAAATGGGTTGAATGGCACGGTAGGCTTCTGCATCGCCACCGGGCATAATGGCAGGGCCGCGGCGCGCGCCTTCTTCACCGCCGGATACACCTACACCAAAGTAGTGTATGCCATGTGCAAGCAAGGCATCATAACGGCGTTGGGTGTCTGCAAAGTAGGAGTTACCGCCATCAATAATGATATCTCCTTTGGATAAAAGAGGGAGCAATTGTTCAATTACAGCATCCACTGCCTTGCCGGCTTTTACCATCAGCATAATTTTTCGCGGGCTTTCTAAAGAAGCCGCCAATTCTTCTAAACTATATACAGGAAACAGATTTTTGTGGGGGTGCTTTGCCACTACTTCACGGGTTACAGATTCGGTTCTATTATATATACTAACTTTAAAATCATGGTCTGCCATATTGAGTGCCAAATTGCTACCCATTACAGAAAGACCGATCATTGCAATATTATTTTTCATTAACATAGCCTCCAAAAAGTGTTATATGGTATATATACACTGAAAACAGGTGCAATAAACATCAAATACAATTGCGTACAACGGTTTTTTTAATTTTGTAAAAAAGAGTTGAAACGGTTTACTTTTTACCTTTCTTTTGCTACAATAACAAATGTAGTTTATTCATATTTATGCTTGTCTATTTTATAGGCAGGCATATTTTTTATTTGTTTTAGTATAAATGCAAACACGGCTGTATTTACAATTGATTTGTAACAATATTTGGTATATAATTTTAGTATATTTTATTGGGGGAATTTAAAATGATTCAATTTAATAATGTGTCCAAGGTATATCCTAATGGTACCGTGGGCTTAAAAGATGTTAATTTAACCATAGAACAAGGTGAATTTGTGGCTATCATCGGCCTTTCCGGTGCCGGTAAAAGCACTTTGATTCGTACCATTAACCGTATGATAGACCCTACCCATGGGGAACTGTTGGTAGACGGCACCAACGTAATGCAACTCAAGGGGCAAGCCTTGCGTCGTTTTAGACGTAAAATTGGTATGATATTTCAATCCTTTAACCTGGTTATGCGTTCTTCTGTTATTAAAAATGTGTTGGCTTCCATGGTGCCGGACATGAATTTTTTTCGTGTGTTGTTTGGTATTTTTACCAAAGAACAAAAAATGTCTGCCTTAGAAGCCTTGGATAACGTAGGTATTTTGGAAAAAGCGTATATCCGTTGTGATCAGCTTTCCGGCGGCCAACAACAACGTGTGGCTTTGGCAAGAACCATTAACCAAAATCCAAACATTATCTTGGCAGATGAACCCGTAGCAGCTTTAGACCCTGTTACCGCCCATCAGGTAATGGATGACTTTAAACGCATTAACAAAAACTTTAACATCAGCATACTGATCAATATTCACCATGTAGATTTGGCTTTGGAGTATGCAGACCGAGTAATTGGCATTAAAAAAGGCGAAATTGTGTACGATGGCCCTTCTTCTGAAGTTACAAAAGAAGTATTGGACAGCATTTACGGCGGCGCCGAAATTCCAACCGCCGATAAATAGGAGTGCCTATGAAAACGAATACAAAAATTTACGATCGCATATTTAAGCCAAAAACCATTGTGCTTGCAAATGGGCACAGTGTGTTAAAATATGCCAGTCGTACTCCCTTATACACGGTTTTGGTGCTTTTGGCTTTGGTATATTCTGCTTATGTAACCGGCTTTGACCTTGCCATTGTAGTAAAAAGATACAATCAGCTTACCAAAATATTGGGCAAAATTTTTAGCCCTACTTGGAGTTATTTCCCCAATGTATTAAAACCCTTGGTGGATACTTTGCAAATGTCTATTATCGGTAGCTTAATTGGGTCTTTTGTATCCTTGCCCTTTGCTATTTTTGCCAGTACCAACATTAACAACAACCGCTATACAGTAAGCGTTTTGCGTGTTATTTTGAACATTGTGCGCACATTGCCTACCATTGTTATTGCCAGTATTTGCGCCTTAATTTATGGCCTTGGCACCTTTGCAGGCACAGTGGCTATTTCTGTATTTACCTTTGGTGTAGTGGCGCGTATGTTGTACGAAAGCATAGAAACCATTGATATGGGTGCTTTTGAAGCTATGATTGCACTTGGCGCAAACCGTTTTCAAGCCTTCTGGGCTGCCTGTATGCCCCAAATTCTGCCAACCTATATTAGCCAAAGTATTTACAGCTTTGAAATAAATATCCGTGCAGCTGCCATTTTGGGTTATGTAGGTGCCGGTGGCTTGGGTATTTTAATTCAGGAACGTATCGGCTGGCGCGACTATGAATCCTTAGGTATGGTACTGCTTTCCTTATTTGTAGTGGTATTTATTATAGAAAACCTTGGCCAATATCTGCGCAGAAAGTTGAGTTAGCATATGGAAAAATTAACCCCTATACAGGAAACATACGCAAGCCGTCCTCGCAGATGGTGGTACTATACACTGATTGTGTTCGTTGTTGCAAGCGTATTTATATGGGCTACCGGTGGCATAGAATTTCGTGGTGTAAGCGATAAGGGTAGCCAAGTAGCCAAAAGTATTATTATAGGTATTTTTAAACCGGATACCTCTGTGCTTTTCTCTACTTCCAGGGAAGCCGTTCCCTTCTTAATTTTAGAAACCATGGCCATTGCCTTATTGGGTACGGTGATGGGTGCTCTGCTTGCCATTCCTTTTGCTTTTTTGGCAGCCGAAAACGTTGTGCCAAAGCCGATGGCTTTCTTGGTGCGTGGGTTTATATTGCTCGTTCGTACCATTCCCTCTGTGGTTTGGGCATTGGTTATTATTCGTGTAACTGGCCCCGGCGCATTTTGCGGTGTGCTTACACAGGGCATCGCCTCCATTGGTATGCTGAGTAAAATGTTTATCAATGCCATAGAAGATATAGATGTAAAAATATTAGAAAGCTTGGATGCAGCCGGGTGTACAACCTTCCAAAAAGTACGTTATGGTATTTTTCCGCAATTAACAGCCAACTTTATATCCACTGTGATTTATCGTTTTGATATTAATATTAAAGACGCAACCACACTTGGTATTGTTGGTGCCGGCGGTATCGGTGCACCATTGTTGCAATGTATCAGTACACACCGTTGGAACTTGGTTGGTGCTTACCTTTTGGGCTTAATTATTATGATGCTCATTATTGAATACATTTCTACACGAATCCGTAACGGCTTAGCACAAGGAAAACGTTCATGAAAAAACTTCGAATTTGTTTTACAACAGACACGCATGGCTATGTATTTCCTACCAACTTTTATAGTAAAACAGAAAACAATTTGCCCATGGGTTTGCTAAAATGCGCAGCAGCATTTTGTAAAGACGAAAATACACTTATTATAGATGGCGGCGATACCCTGCAAGGTTCGCCGTTCACCTATTTATTGGCAAAATCAAGCGCCGGTGCCTATGCCCAAACCATGAATCGCATGGGCTATGATTATGTTACCTTAGGTAACCATGATTTTAACTATGGCAATGCCTACCTGCAAAGTTATTTGGATGCTTTGCAAGCCAAGTGTCTGTGTGCCAATATTCGCCATAAAGAGTCTAATCTTCCCATTATCAGCCAATGCGTGCACACCATGCCAAATGGCTTGCGTGTAGGTATTGTAGGTGTTTGCACCCACCATATCACCAAGTGGGAAAAACAGGAAACCCTTGCAGAATTGCACATACAAAATCCTTTGGAAATTTTGCGCACTATGGGCAATATTTGGGAAATCCCTGTGGATGTACGCGTTTGTATTTACCATGGCGGTTTTGAGTGCGATGTGCAAACAGGTAAAATCCTTACCGATAGCGATGAAAACCAAGCCTATGCCATAGCCAAAGAATTTGGTTTTGATATTTTGCTTACCGGGCACCAACACATCAGCCTTGCAAACCATACCATTGGCCATACCCACGTGGTGCAAAACAATTGCAATGCACCCCATTTTTGTGAAGTGAATTTAGAGTGGGATAATGGTGTGCAGCATATAACAAGCAAGCATGTAGCTCCTGCCCAACGTTATGATGCATGGGTGGCAGAACCCGTGTTGCCCTACTATAGCCAGGTAGAACAATGGCTGGACAAGCCGCTCTGCACGCTTTCTGTGCCACTTGTAGCCAATGCCCCCCTGCATAATGCCATTCATGGCAGTTTGATTTGCAATTTTGTAAATCAAATACAGCTCTTTGAGGGCAAATGTATGCTTTCGGCTTGCTCGCTTGCCAATGAAGTGAAGGGTCTTAACCAAAATGTGAGTGTGCGAGATGTGGTTTCTACCTATGTTTACAGCAACACCCTTTGTGTGCTGGAACTCACAGGCGCACAGTTAAAGCAATATATGGAAAAAACAGCCTCCTACTTTGCTTTGCAAAACGGTGAGCCTACTGTGAGTGAGGATTTTCTGCTTCCCAAAGTGGCGCACTATAATTATGATTATTTCTATGGTTTAGACTATGCTTTTGATATTCGTAAGCCCGTAGGCGAGCGTGTGGTAAAAATGGACTACCAAGGCAAGCCCATTGTACCCGCACAAAAAGTAAGCATTATTGTAAACTCCTATCGTGCCAGTGGCACCGGCGGTTATGATATGCTTGTGGGTGTACCTATGCTGCAGGATATTCAAAAAGAAGTGAGCGGCCTTATTATAGAGCGTTTGGAGCAAACAGATACCTTTACCGTAGATGAAAAAATTCCTTTTACGGTTATCTATTAAGCATTATAAAAGCGTTGGCATTTGCCAACGCTTTTTGTATGCAACCATTATTTCTGTTTTTCTAAATTTTCAAGGCGTTCTAATATATTGTCTAATTTTTGGTGTATATCTTCTATAATGATTTCGGTTTTCAGGTTTACCTTGTAGTCGTTTTCGGCTCGCTTTCTATCCTTGGATTCCTGATGGTTTTGGCTCATCATAATCAAGGGTGCTTGTATGGCAGCAAGGCAAGAAAGCACTAAGTTGAGCAATATGAAGGGGAAGGGGTCAAAAGCCTGTGTACCAAAGGCTTTGTTGAGCACAATCCAAAGCAACAGCACAATGGCAAAAATAATAATAAATTTCCAACTGCCTGCAAAGCGTGAAATGCTATCGGCTAAAGGTATAGGTTTCTTTTTTATTTGTGTTTTTAGATAGTTTGCTATCCGGCAGTATGTGCAATACTTCTTTATCCGTCATTTCTGTATGGACGTTTTCTAAAAAATGTTTTAACAGTGTGGATTTATCCGGGGCAGGCATAGCTATTCTTCTTTGTTATTGGCGGTTTAGTGTTTTTACAGCACAACGCTCCACATTCAGCAAGTTCTTAAAATCATCCATATAGTGTAAAAAGTCTGTGCGCAAGCTTGCTTCTGGCGCCATGCTTTGTATTTTGGCATTGGCAAAGGCAAAACGATTCAAGAAATCTTCAAGGCTTTCGTTTTCTTTGCTTTGCAACAGGTAGGCAGCAAGTAGAGCCATACCATAGGCACCGCCTTCGCCGGCGGTTTCCATTACGCTGATATTGGTATTCAGAGCACTGGCAAGGTAGCGTTGCATTACACCGGGGGTTTTAAATAAACCGCCATGCCCGGTAAGCCTGTCTATCTGCACTTTTTCTTGCTCTAATATTTCCATACCAATTTTAAGGGTGGCAATGCTGGCATAAAGCTGGCTGCGCATAAAGTTGGCAAGTGTAAAGTGTGCGCCTAATTTTTTAGCCACCATGGGCACGCCACTGTTCAAGTGAGGGATGTGTTCGCCTGCCAAATAGTTGCAACTAAGCACACCACCACAATCGCCATCGCCCTCTAAGCTGTGCAAATATAGTTTGGTAAACAATTCACCGGTGCTGGGGCTTGTGCCAAACAATGCAGCTACTTCTTTAAAAAGCTTCACCCAAAGGTTGCTTTCGCCACTGCAGTTAATGCAATGCACCATGGCTACTTGTTTGCCCGTAGGGGTAGTGATAATATCTATTTCTTCATACACTTTTTGCAAGGCTTTTTCTAATACCACCATGGCAAAAATAGAAGTGCCGGCGCTGATATTGCCGGTGCGTTCTGCCACGGCATTGGTGGCTACCATGCCGGTAGCGGCATCACCCTCAGGGGCAACAAAGGGCAAGCCGACAGGAAATCTGTTTCGTAACAGCTCTGCGCCTTGTTCTGTAAGCCTGCCCGCCAATGTACCTGCGGGCAATACCTTTGGGAACACTTCACGCACATTGAAGCTGGCACCTTTTTCTGTAAAATGCGCCTGTGCCAATTGCATTTTATGTGCATCAAAATCTAAAGTATCACTATCTACGGGGAACATTCCACTGGCTTCGCCTAAGCCCACCACGTTTTCACCGGTGAGCAAATAGTGCATGTAGCCGGAAAGTGTGGTAATGTGCGCCACTTTATTTATATGCTCTTCCTTGTTTAGCAAGGCTTGGTATAGGTGTGCAATGCTCCAGCGTTGGGGAATATTGGCGCATAGCAAGGCACTCATTTCTTCGCTGGCCTTCGCTGTCATGGTGTTGCGCCATGTGCGAAAAGGGGCAAGTAAGTTCCAATTTTTATCAAACACCAAGTAGCCGTGCATCATGCCGGATATTCCACAGGCAGCAATACGTTCCGGGTGCTCAATACCGGCAAGTGCAGTACGCAAACCCTCTACGGCTTGAGAAAGGTCATAGGTCCAAACACCGTTTTCTAAAGTGGATTCCCAAGAGTAGTCGCCACTTTGGCAAGTTTGTCCTGTTTCGTCTATACTAACGGCTTTCATACGGGTAGAGCCAAGCTCTATGCCTAAAAATTCTTTCATACGGGTGCTCCTATGTTGTTATTCTTATAAATATTATAGCAAATTTTAGAGCTTGTTGCTATATGCCTTGTTAAAGAGATCTTTGGCTTTTGCATATGCTATACAAATTTTAATACATGACATTATTTTTTGAGGGAGACAAAAAGCAAGTCATTCAAGCAATGCGATTGGGTATTTTTTCTTATTTATATTACAATCGGAATATTGAATTTTTGAGTCGTACTAAGCGTATAGAAACATAATAAATAATTTTGATATTTAAACCTATATGTTTCAGAAGAAAAAATTCAAGAATATAAGGAAAGAACTAAGCAATTATAAAAAGCTATGGAACACAAAACAGGCAAGCGCAAGCTTGCCTGTTTCTTTTATCATTATTCTTTTCTTACAGCTTTAATGAGCCTAAATAGTCTTTTGGCTGCACTTTTGTAAAGCCCTTCCGTATGTAGCATGGCATGGCTTAGATCCATGGGTGCGTTTACAGTGGTAATAATGCTTTCTATACCATAGTCCATAATATCCTCTGCGCCCTTGCCCATAGAGCCTACAATGGCAAAGGCAGGTACGCTATGTGCTTTGCTGTGCATGCCAACACCTTGCAATACTTTGCCAAAGCAAGATTGCCAGTCGGTAGCACCTTCGCCGGTAATCACATAGTCTACGCCCTGCAATGCTTTATCAAAATGCACAAGGTCCAACACACATTCTACACCGCTTTGCAACTGCGCCTTTAAAAATACCAAGAGTGCAGCGCCAAGACCGCCGGCTGCACCTGCGCCGGGAATTTGGTCGCAGTCTATGCCAAATTGTGTCTTTATAACATCTCTCAAATTTTGCATACCGGCTTCCAATATGGGCAGGGTTTCGTCTGTAGCGCCTTTTTGCCTGCCAAATGTATAGGTTGCCCCATGCTTCCCGCAAAGTACATTGTTTACATCACACATTACGGTAAACGTTGTGCTTGCAATGCGTGGGTCAAGATGAGTTGTATCTATGCTTCTTACTTGCGCCAAGTCTTTGCCAAAGCCGAGCAGGGCATTGCCGTCAGCATCTAAAAAGCGCACACCCAAGGCAGTCATTGCCCCCATACCGCCATCATTGGTGGCAGAACCGCCTATGGCAATGCGAATGTCTGTAAAGCCCTGATCTAAGGCGTGGCGTATCATTTCGCCTGTACCGAAACTGGTGGTAAACAAGGGGTTGCGCTTTTCGCTTTCTACCAAGGGTAAGCCGGACGCACTTGCCATTTCCATAATGGCTTGGCTTTGGTTCAACTTACCATAGTAACAATGATGCTCGCGATACAAGGGGTCATGCACCGTAAGGTGAATTTTTTCACCTTGCACACTGGCAAGTACCGCATCGGTTGTGCCCTCGCCACCATCTGCCATTTGTATACTGCGGCATACGCAGGAAGGAAAAACTTCCTGCGCAGCCTTTTGTAATAGTTCGCCAGCCCTTTGTGAGCTTAAACTGCCTTTAAAGGAGTCTGACGCAAATAAAAATGAAATTGCCATATTAGAAAATGAGGTTCATTAAGAAAATTTGTACCATAGCTGCAATACCCAGCACTAAGGTTGCCGTGGTTTGTGTTTTGTAGCCTTGTTCTGGGGTCATGGCACCAAAGTTGGTTACTACCCAGAAATAGCTGTCGTTTGCGTGGCTTACCGTCATAGCACCGGCACCGATAGCCATAACGACCAATGTAGCTTGTACAGGGCTAACAAAGCCAAGTGCAGGCAATAGTGGAGCAAGTATGCCTGCAGTTGTGGTAATGGCAACAGTAGAAGAACCTTGTGCTGTTTTTAAAATGGCAGCCAAAATGAATGGGAAGAAAATGCCAATGGTTTTTAATGCATCTGCATGGGCAGTAATGTAGTTAATCATGTCAGAAGAAGCGATTACTTTACCAAGCACGCCACCTGCAGCGGTAATAAACAGAATAGGGCCAACGGTTTTTAATGTTTCATTGGTGAGTGTATTGAAACCTTCCAGTTTGTTGCTGTTTGCCAATTGCAATACACCAAATACAGTACCAACTGCCAATGCGATGATAGGTGTACCTAAGAATAACAATAGCTCTGCAAAGAAACCGGTCATTTTTACAGCACTTACGACGGAGCTGACGGCCATTAAAAGAATAGGTACAATAATAGGGGCAAGTGCCATAAATCCACTTGGCAATTGGCCGTATTCCTGCATCAATTCTTCATAGGTTTTGCTGATTTCTTCTTTGTTGGCTTCGTCTTGCGCTTTTATTTTTTTACCAACCATCTTTGCATAAACTACGCCGGCAATGAGTGGTAAAATACTACACAATGCGCCCATACCCATTACAAGCAATAGGTTGTTGCCTACACCCAATGTGTTTGCAGCTGCAATAGGGCCTGGTGTTGGTGGAATAAATACATGGCTGATGTATAGGCCGCAAGAGAGGGCTACACTCATAGCAACAGAGCTTACGCCGCTGCGCTGTACCAAGGCTTTACGAATAGGGTTTAAAATTACAAAGCCGCTATCACAAAATACGGGGATGGATACAACCCAACCCATCAATTCCATGGCGAGTTCCGGGTTGTTTTTACCTACCAGTTTAATTACCATGTCTGCAAGCTTTAAAGCGGCACCGGTTTTTTCTAAAATGCTGCCAATCAATGCACCCAGGATAATTACAATACCAATGCTGGTAAATGTGCCGGAGAAGCCTTGCCCAATAATATTGGCAAGGCCGGTTACTTTGGTTTCACCAACGGTTTTGTTTACCAGTGGTATACCTGCCACCAAACCTAAAATTAATGATACTGTCATAATGGCTAAGAAAGGGTGTACCTTCCATTTAGAAATAGCCAAAATCATTACAATTATTGCTACAACAAATGCAATAATAAGCGCGATACCTGTCATAGTATGCCTCCTTATGGATTTCTTTATTGTTTTTATTGTATACAATAGAGCAATGGATTACCACGCAAGAACATACGAATTGTAACAGATTTTTTGTGCATGTTGCACAAATATTGTTATTTAAGCATTAAATATATATACATAAGTATCAAAATCCATTTGTTATCACGCTGCTGCTTGTGCTGTATGCCAAACATTTGCTTTATTTTGTCTAACCTGTATATAAATGTATTGCGGTGCACAAAGCTGGCTTTGGCGGCTTGTACAATATTAAAGTCATTTTCTATGAGGGCCTTGAGGGTTTGCTTAAAGCTTTCCTGGTTGGCTTTGTCCATGCTGTTTTCGTACACATTGTATATATGGTACAATTCCTTGGTAGGCAAAAGTTCTAAGGCATATTCGCTAATATAGTCCATAAAAAACATGCTGTGTTGCTTATCGTGTTTATTTTCCAGCCATTTGCAATGGGCAAACGCATGCGAGTAAAGTGAAAAATTGTTTTGTACAGAACCCACAAAGAAGCAACAATCTATGTTTTTTTCTTGCATGTAGGGCAGTATGGAGCTTAGATATGTGCCAATTTCAAACTTGTAATCACCAAGCTTTTCAAAATGGGGTAAGGTTTTAAAAAGCAATATATATTTATCTTCATAGGCAAAGCTGATGTCCTGCCGTTTGTGCATGGGGTTGCTTTTGAGCATTTCCAGCATGGCATCTCTATGGGTTTCTTCTGTAAAACGGCAAAGTACGGGTATGCGAATATAATCTTCACTATATTGCAGCTCCTCTGCCAATTTGCGAATGAGCCTCGGGTCTTTATTCTGTTCTTCCAGTAGTGCGGTTAAAAAACGCTCTTTATTGGTTTTGTGCCTAAATGCCTTCATCTTTAAACCTTCATATTTTATAAGGCTTTCCACTGCGAGCTTTACAATTAAGGCTATCGGCTTTACTTCCTCCGGCTTGCCGGTAATACCCACAACACCAATACGCTCGCCATCCAGTTCTATGGGCATGTTAATACCGGACTGTACACCGGGGTAGTCGCTGTCGGTGTCGGCTGTAATATATTCCTTGCCGGTTTGTATTACTTTATAGGCTACTTCGTGGTAGTCGCCTATGCGGTCTTTGTTGCAAGAGGCAATAATAATACCGTTTTTATTCATAATATTTACATTGTAATCCGTATAGGCAGAGATTTCTTCTATCAGTTTTTTTGCCAGAGATACTTCTATCATAATATTGCTCCTATATTTTGCTACCCATAGTATATATCTTTTCTTGTTTCTTTGGTATATGTTTGCTTGTATTCTGTATATTTTCATTTTTAATTTTTGGTATAAAACACAGTCCTGTAATGATTTTGTTCTTAGATGAAGATAAAAATTCTTCTACATATACACAATACAGATAGTGTACATACAATATATAGGTGTGCTGAAAATAATTATAAAAAATAAAAAAATTTTCAAAAAAAGTGTTGACAATTATTGGGTTCTAATGTAATATATTACTTGTCGTTGTAAGTCCTGCAACAACGGGGTGTAGCGCAGCCTGGTAGCGCACGTGCTTTGGGAGCATGGGGCCGGAGGTTCGAATCCTCTCACCCCGACCACTCAAGGCTCCTTGGTCAAGCGGTTAAGACATCGCCCTTTCACGGCGGTAACACGGGTTCGAGTCCCGTAGGAGTCACCATTTTTTCCTATAGCCAACACCTCTTTTTTTAATTGTTGTTGCTATGCGGGCCTTTAGCTCAGTTGGTTAGAGCAACCGGCTCATAACCGGTTTGTCCGGGGTTCGAGTCCCTGAAGGCCCACCATGTGGCCCGGTAGTTCAGTTGGTTAGAATGCCAGCCTGTCACGCTGGAGGTCGAGGGTTCGAGCCCCTTCCGGGTCGCCATTTTCTGCCGGCATAGCTCAGTTGGTAGAGCAGCTGATTTGTAATCAGCAGGTCGTAGGTTCGAGTCCTATTGCCGGCTCCAACATTTATCATGGGTAAGTTCCCGAGTGGCCAAAGGGATCAGACTGTAAATCTGACGTCGTCGACTTCGGTGGTTCGAATCCACCCTTGCCCACCAGAAACCTCATCGCAATTGCGGTGAGGTTTTCTTTTGCAAAAATAGAGCAAACAGCTTTAAAATACAGGAAATATGCTGTGAATAGCTGTTTGCAACGCTAAGTTGCGTACTTGCAAATATAGGTTGGTGTTAAAAAATCTTGTAGTAAATTAAAATGTAAGCATACTAAAAAAGAAAGAGGTACATAGTATGAGTTTTGGTGAAAATTTAAAAAACAGTAGAAAAAGAAAAAATATTACACAAGAAGAACTGGCCGAAATATTGGGTGTTTCAAGGCAAGCTGTTTCCAAATGGGAATCCGATGCCGGCTACCCCGAAACAGAAAAACTGCTTGCTATATTCAAAACACTGCATATTTCCATTGATACTTTGCTGAACAATACGTTGCAAGAAGCAAAAGAAAGCATAGATAAAAACAATTTAAACAGTATAACGGGTAAAATTGCAATATGGACCCATCATAAAAAAGAATTGGTTTTCTGCGATACGATAAAAATAAATTCTGTTGCATGGGCGGGTAAAAATGAGCCAAAATATGTATTGTACGGTAAGGATAAAACAGAATTTTTGGGTGGCAATTACGAAACGCTCGGTTGGTACGCTTCGCTGGAAGACATTAAAAAAGAAATGGCAGAAATTACCGCTGCAATTCAACATGGTGAAAATGCATACGAAATAAAATATCATGCAAATGTAAAAGAAGGATTTTTAAGTGTTCGTTTAAAATAAAATGCAGCATAAAAAAGGAACATTATTAAAACAGCCCACCGTATTGGTGGGCTTATGTTTTATTTGTCTAACGCTCTTATAAACCTTTGTGTAATTTCCATGGGTCTTGTAATGGCGGTGCCAACAACGGCACTGTCTATGCCGCAAGAGTAGGCAGCAGCTAAATCTTCCGGGGTCCAAATACCGCCTTCGGCAATTACATAGGCTTTGCATTCTTTGGCAAGGCGGGTAAGTAAATCTAAGTCTGGCAATGCTATGCCCTTGGTATCTTCTGTATAGCTGCGCAATGTGGTAGATACAATGTCAAAACCAATTTCTTCAGCATGCATACATTCTTCATAGGTAGCACAATCTGCCATAAAGAGCAGGTTTGGATACTTTGCTTTGGCTTCTGCAAACAAGTCGTCTAAATTTCTACCATCTGGCCTCGTGCGGAAGGTTGCATCTAAGGCAATAATTTCACAGCCACTGGTGGCAAGTGCATCAATTTCTTGCATGGTGGGGGTAATAAATACAGGGCAGCCTTCGGTAACGGCTTTAATAATACCAATTACAGGTAGGTTTACTGCTTTTTTAATCTCTATAATATCACGTACAGTGTTGGCACGTATGCCGCCGGCTCCGCCTTGTAGGGCAGCTTTTGCCATGTAGCCCATAAGGGAACGCTCTTTATCATACAATGGTTCATGGGGCAATGCTTGACAGGAAACAATCAATTTTCCACGCAATTGCTCTAATACTTCGTGCTTGTTCATAAATAACCCCTTTGCAATTTATTACATTTATTATATTCCTAAAAATTATTTTCGTCAATTAAAAATTCGTGAAATTTTTTTTAATGGTTGCTAAAAGAGGCATGCACGATATTTTATGTAAAAGTAATCTAAAAATTTAGCGCAATAAGGGAACAATTTGCAATTTCGTATCGTTATTATATGAAGATGGCTTTTTTTGATTATGCTTTACATTCTATATGTAATAAGAATATACTGATAAATGAAAAGCACATCAATAGGAGGTGCGTATGCGCTATAAATTTCATGTGGCCTTGCTTTTTATGCTTCCGGGCTTTTTGGGTCTGCTGGCCTTTTATGCTATACCCTTTGTGTGGGGGTTTGTATTAAGCCTTATGAGCGACTCGGCCATTAGTACATTCATAGGTTTTTCCAATTATGGTAAGGTAATGCAAAACAGCATTTTTTTGTTGGGTATACGCAATTCTTTACTGATTACTGCCATTGCCGCTCCTTTATGTTGGGCAATTGCCTATGTGTTGGCTGTGGTATTGCAACGAGCAAACTTTAGCACAAATTTTGTGCGCAGCACACTTATTGTGCCTTACATTATGCCAAGCAGCGCCATATTGCTCTATTTTTTATTATTATTTGACTGGGGTGGCATTTTAAACCAAGCACTGTCTACCTTTGGCATACCCCGTGTGCTATGGCTCAGCGGTTCTATGCTGCGTATACCGGTGATTATCCTTTATCTTTGGAAAAACATTGGGTTCTGTGCCATTGTATTTTCTGCTGCTATGCAGAGTATCCCAAAACCCTTGTATGAATTTGCAGACTTGGAAGGCATTGGATCTTTTCAAAGGGAATGGTATATTACAGCCCCCCTTATTGCGCCAAGCGCCTTCCTAGTGATTGTATTTGCTGTGATTAACAGCTTTAAAATATTCAGAGAGGCTTACTTTATTGGCGGCCCTTACCCGGATGAGAGCATTTACACCTTTCAAAACTATATGAACAATATGTTCCAAAAGCTCAATTTTTCTAACGTTATTGCAGGTGCGTATTTGTTTGCTACCGTTGTTGTTGCCATTTTTGCAGTGCTGTACGTATTGCAAAGGCGTTATCAAAATGCGTTGAGTTAAGGAGAGCGTATGAAACAAAAAACAAGCCATAAAGTACTCATTTGGGTGTTTTTGGCAGGTGTTACCATACTTGCCCTGTTGCCCTTATTCCGTACTTTTACCTATTCTTTTTTTGACCCTGCGGAAATCAAAAACATTCTCAAAAGCAGAAATAACTTTGATGCAGAAAAATGGATTTATGCCGGCATTGCACCCCATTTGCTAAGTTTAAACCAACATTATAAAATATTCATCGGCGACCCCGTGGTGTTAAGATTCTTTTTAAATTCCAGTCTTTATGTGGTTGCCATACTTATAGGCCAAGGCCTTGTGATTCCCAGCATTGCTTTTGCCCTTGCTAAAATTAAGTTTCGTGGCAGGGAAGCCATTTTCTTTAGCATTATTGTGCTTATGATATTGCCCTTCCAAGTAACCATGTCGCCTAATATCTTAACCTTACAGAAACTCGGTTTATTGCAAAGCGTGTGGGCCATCATATTGCCTGCGATATTTTCACCTTTTTATATTTTCTTATTGCGTCAATATATGCTCTCTGTGCCGGATGAACTCTTAGAGGCAGCCGCTTTGGACGGCAAAGGCCCTTTTGGCACCTATTTGCAAGTGGTATTGCCCGTTTGTAAGCCTATTATTGGTGCAGCGATAAGCCTTTCCTTTGCAGATATTTGGAACATGGCAGAGCAACCTTTGGCTTTCTTGAGCGATAGGCAAGACCTTATGCCACTTTCCGTTATGTTTAACCTGTTAGGCGATAAAAATGCAGAAATTGCTTTTGCAGGCGCCGTACTCTATATTTTGCCGGCACTCTTTGTGTTCTTCTACTTTCAGAAGGATATTACCGAAGGCTTGCAATTGAGCGAATTAAAGTGAGGATACTATGAAAAAAATTGCAATCAAAAGTTTAATTGTATTATTTGCCGTGGTTTTTGCCGCCTTGTTTTTTGGCAAAACTTTGGAAACCCTGTCTACTGCGAAGGCTCGCTTTAATCGCCCTACCCAGGGTAGATTGCTAAGTGATAGCAAACTGGAAGCAAAGGTATACTACAAGCAAGAAGTGGAAGTGATTCCCGCCCTTGTAAAAAAATACCCTATCACCATTCAAAGCGTATACTTTGAAAAAGGCAACAGCATAGATGTTGGCGATGTTATTTTCGCCGCCTCTGTAAATGACTATGATAAAAAGTTCGGTGAACTTAACGACCAACTCGTAAAGAAAAATGCAGAACTCTTGGATCTGGACTCTAAAAATGTGCGCTTTCCTACTAAAAGTGAAAAGAGCGACCGTTATTTTGCACTCAAAAATGCAAGTGAAGCTTTGATACGTGCCAAATCTAAATATAACAGCCAAGCCCGTTTGGAAGGTAAAACTGCAGATCCTAAGGATTGGCAAAAAGAACAACAAGAGTATGACAGAGCTTACCAAGCCTTTATTCAATTTGCACGTATTACCCTTGCAAATGATGAAGGCTTTGATTACATTGTAAAACGCGGAACCTTATTAGAAGAAATTGCGGCATTAGAAGCCGATGCAGAAGAATTGGCTCTAGCCAAACTTACTTTTGCCAATATTAAGGCAGAAGCTGCAGGCATTATTACAGATATTTCTATTAAACCTGCAGAAGTTTATGATGGAAGCAAGGCACTATATAAGTATAACAGCAACGAAAATCCGCCGGTATTGCGTGCCATTATTCCCAGCGGTGATGCCCTTCCGGAAGTAGATGATAAGGCTACCGTAAAGGTTGAATACGAAAAAGTTAACCTTAAAGTAAGCGAAGTAGGCAAAACCAAAGACGGTCAACGCTTTGCAGACTTTGCCCTCTCCGAAAAAGCCATCACCCAATTTGGCGGCGTTAAAAAAATGTTAGAGATGGAAAAAATAGAGCTTGTATTACAAAAACGCTCCAAGGTTAACAGCACCATTATTCCCGCTTCTACCTTGCGCCAAGAGGGTGAAAGCAATTACGTTTATATTGCGGAATTTAAGGATAACGGGCTGCTTGGCTACTACCGTGAAGTGAAGAAGCTAACCGTAACCGTTCTTGGTAAAAATGATACCCAAGTAGCCATTAGTGAAGAAATATATGAAGATATTTTGGATAGGGAAGATAGGCCGCTTGCTGAAGAAATGCGTGTGTTGGAGATACAAAAATGAGAAAACCTTGGCTTGTGCTTTTGCTTGTAAGCTGCATTGTGCTTGTGGTTTCCATCGTGTCGCTTTATATGGCGCCACCACTTTTGCAAAGCCAAATATTGCGCCCAAAAGCAGAAGAAATTAAAATAGATACGCCCTATGCCTTAGAGCTTGTGATAGAGGGAACATCTGTAAGCAGCCCCCTTGGTACAGCAAAGGTAAACCTCAGGGCTGTAAACCCCCAATATTTTAAAAATAACTATGTAAAAATTTTAGAAGGGCGTTTGCCTTATGTGGCTGAAAAAGGGAATGTAGCCGTTTTGGATAAAGAAAGTGCGCTTAAAATTTACCCTTCTGTTTCACCCATAGGCAATATTGTGAAAATTGGTGATAAGTATTATACTGTGATTGGAGTTATAGATCATGCGCCATATAACCGCCAAGCCAATGTATATACTACTGTGCAAAGTGTTATTGCCAATAAATTGCAGCCGGATATGGCAAGTTATTTTATTAATAGTAAGGTGCAAAGCACCAGTGCTTTCTTGCATAGCGATTTGCCCGAAGGCACCGTTTGGGATATTGCCAAAGAAGCAGAACGTGCTATATTGCCGCTGAAGTGGATTGCATATTTTGTAATGCTGCTTTTATGTGGCTTTGCCTACCGTAAGCTTATGCCGGTAGTGAAAAAGCAATTTGCCCATTTGCAGGCTTTGCACCAAGATTTATATGCAAGTCAGTTTGTGCCGCAAATTGTACTGTTTGTATTGCTTTGCCTTGTGGGTTATGGTGCAATTATTGCTGCTCTTGCATATTCTCTTTGGTTTATTGTAGGGGCTATTGTAAAATTCCCGGAATATTTACCCGAAATTTTGGTAGACTTTAAAATGATTTACCAAACTTTCCAAAATAATTTGGAAAAAGCGTCTAAACTCATTGTGGTAAAAAGTGATTTATTGGTACATGTAGAATATTATGCGCGCTTAATTTCTATTTTTACCCCCTTGTTATTATTTTCTATCTGCACTTGCTTGTTTTACGAAAGGAAACCCAAACATGAAAAAAATTAGTATTTTACTTCTTTGCCTATGCTTGTTTTGCACATGCGCTATGGCAGAGCAAACTTCCATGCAGTATTATTTTACTGGCCAAGTAAGTGCAGGGCAGGAGCATCCATTAAAAGCACCAATTTCCGGTAGCATTAGCAGTTTATTTACCAAACCAAACCTTGCTGTATCACAAGGGAGCGATGTTTTAGAAATTACTCCGGAACTGGCTTCTTCCCCTATAGATGGTGTGGTAGGCTCTATTATTGCCAAAGTGGGCGATGATATGAACAGTCTCAAAGAAATTTATAAAGCGTCTATGTATTTGGATAGAGAAAACCAAGGCATAGCCGTATGTACTCATGTTCATGCTGCAAAGCCTTATGAATATAAAGTAGCTGTGCTTGGCGAAAAAGTATACTTACAAAACAGATCCGACATCACCCAAGTGGGCGAAGGTGAAGTGATTGCCAGAGATGATAAAGGTTTTACCGTTAAAATGACCAAGGGTGAAATTCAATATGGCAGCCGTATTTATGTGTATCGTGATGAAAAAATGCAAGCCCATACCCGCTTGGGTGGCGGCAGGCTTAAAAGAGAAAACCCCGTGCCTGTAAATGCCGATGGTTTTATGATGCAATTGCTTGTAAAATCCGGCGACCATGTAAAAGCCGGCGACCCATTGTTTGTATACACCAAGCGTTTTGCACTCAACTATGAAGGCCCTATTTTAAAAATGCCTGCCGACGGTATTATTACCAAGCTGGATAAAAAATTAAGCGATAAAGTAGAGGCAGACGAAGTTGTTGGTACCTATATTTTAAACAACGAAAAATTCGTAACTGCCAAAGTAACAGAGTTGGAAGCCAACACTTTGAAACTTGGCAATGTATTGCTTGGCACAGCTTTGGGTACAACCAAGCCCATAGAATGCACCGTAAGCAATATTGCTGCCATTCCGGATGACAAAGGTACATATGAAGTTCAACTTACCACCGAGGGCATTGCTAATTTGCGTATAGGCACTACACTCAGCTTCAGCGGCGGCATAGTAGAAAAAACCAAGAGTAAATAATATTTTGAATAAAAGATCTTAGCCGTGCGCTAAGATTTTTTTGTGTTTTTGCATGGGAGTATTTTGTAAAATAAAAAGCTCTACCAAAGTAGAGCTGCATTGGTGCGGAAAACAGGACTTGAACCTGCATGAGCTTGCGCTCACTAGAATCTGAATCTAGCGCGTCTGCCAATTCCGCCATTCCCGCATGCGTGTATTATATAATATTTATTTGCACAATGCAAATAAATTTTTGTTCATAGGCAGAGGGGTTGTATAAAGCCATTTCTGTTTTTCTTGAAAAACAGCCAAAATAGGTTTATAATGCAAGCTTGGAGGTATAAAAAGATGAAATGTATGTTTATTATTTTAAACAATACCGAAAAATTAGATGATTTATTAACATCTTTGGGCGACCACGGTATTAACGGCGCAACCATTTTTCAAAGCACTGGTATGGCGCATAAATTATTGGGCAGCGAGGAAACCCTTACTTTCCTTGGTTCTTTAAATGTAATCTTAAATCCTGAAAAAGAAAACAACGCTACCATTTGTATTGTTCTGAAAGAAGAACAAATAAAGATGGTGCGTAATATTGTACATAAAATTTTGGGTGATTTATCTAAACCAGATACCGGTATCTTATTTACTTTGCCAATTGACTACATTGAAGGTGGTTCTTTTGGCGTGAACGAAAGTGTGCGTTAAATGTTAGATTTTATAAACTCTACTTATATTCAAATTGCACTCATATTCGTTACCGGTTTACTCTTCTCTCGTATTGTAAAAAAACTCAAATTACCCTCTGTTACCGGCTTTTTGGTAGGTGGTCTTTTGCTTGGCCCTTATGTTTTGAATGTCATTTCAGAACATACCGTAGAGCAAATGGCAATCTTCTCTAACATTGCCCTTGGCTTTATTGCCTTTTCTATTGGCCATGCCTTTAAGCTTAGCTATTTTAAAAGGGTGGGCATGATGCCCATTATTATTGCCTGCCTGGAATCTTTCTTTGCAGTGCTTGTGGTGTTTATTGCTATGCTTATTTTTGGTCAAAGCTTTGCTTTTTCTTTAATGATAGGCGCAATTGCAGCTGCCACTGCCCCTGCTGCAACCGTTATGGTTATTAAACAGTACAAAGCCAAAGGACCTGTTACCGATGCTTTGCTTAGCGTAGTAGCCATAGACGATGCCACAGCCCTTATACTCTTTGGTTTTTCTTTGGCTGTTGTAAATGGTGTTGGGGCAGGCAATAGCAATGTGCTTTCTTTGTTGCTCGCACCACTTTTGGAACTTGGAATTTCTATTGTGATTGGTTCAGTGTTAGGCTTGGCATTAAGCTATGTGATAAACTTTTTTGCAAGCCGTGGCAACCGCAACCCCTTGATATTGGCTACGATATTGCTTGCTTTGGGCATTTCTGCTGCATTGCATGCAAGCGTGTTGATGGTATGTATGGTGCTTGGTGCAGTGTTCTGTAACCTTTCCAGCAAAGCCAACGATGTTATGGAACTTACCGATAGAATGACCCCTGCATTGTTTATGATGTTCTTTGTACTCAGCGGTGCAGAGCTCAATGTCGCCATTTTACCAAGCATTGGTATCCTTGGTGTTGTTTATATTTTATTCAGGGTTGTGGGTAAGCTTTTCGGTGCTTACTTAGGTGCAAAATGGAGCCGTGCAGATGGCGCCATAGCAAAATACCTTGGCCCTTGCCTCATACCTCAAGCCGGTGTAGCCATTGGTCTATCCTTGGTGGCACAAAGTGCCGTGCCCGAGCATGGTGCAAGTATTCGTGCCATTATTCTTTGCGCAACCCTTGTGTATGAAATTGTTGGCCCGTTTATTACCAAAGTTTCTTTAAGCAAGGCAAAAGAAATCAACCTAAATTAAATGCAGAAAGCCACTCCCTTGGGGTGGCTTTCTTTTATTGAAACTTTTTTGAAAAAACAAATAAGCGTTTAATGGCATACAAATCATTTGCATGTTGCTATAACGCAATTGTTTTTGCAATAAAAAACCGTACCCACTGGTACGGTTTGCAATGGTGCGCCATCAGGGACTCGAACCCGGGACACCCTGATTAAGAGTC
This sequence comes from Bacillota bacterium, assembly GCA_023396045.1. Taxonomy (GTDB): domain Bacteria; phylum Bacillota; class Clostridia; order Christensenellales; family Aristaeellaceae; genus JAAZPT01. Next base: position 27,488 of record JAEWXD010000039.1, read on the forward strand.
AGGTGCTCTACCAACTGAGCTAACGGCCCAAATGGAGCGGGAGACGGGGCTCGAACCCGCCACCTCTGCCTTGGCAAGGCAGCGCTCTACCGAATGAGCTACTCCCGCATCGTGCCAACTC
>JAEWXD010000060.1 GCA_023396045.1 Bacillota bacterium
GAACCCGGGACACCCTGATTAAGAGTCAGGTGCTCTACCAACTGAGCTAATGGCGCATAAACAACACAAATTATTATAATAACAAATATATGCTTTGTCAAGAATTTTGTGCGCTGTAATATAAAAAAGAAATTTTTTGTTTGCATCGGCTTTCATTTGCAAGCATACTATTTAGTTAAAATAGTTAAAAAAACAACAAAAGATAGCAAAAGTTGAACTACTCTTCTAAATTCCTAAACATTAGGTGAAAATTTCAATATTATTTAAGATTTTATTCGTCCATTTTTTATAAAAGTACTTGTAAATGTTACAAACTTAATATATAATTACCTTGTATAGTTATATTTTTGAAAGGAAACTTGATATGAAAAACATTTTAAAAAAATGTTTGGCCTTATCCGTTGCATTGGTGCTTGTGCTTATAGCCTTTCCATTGAACAATGTTTTGGCGCAAACAGGCACACATAACGTAAATTTCCTTAAACAATGGACCAATGAATCCTCTGTTTTAAAAGACACATTAAATGTGCCCCTCAATTTAGGCGATAAATTGGGCAACCCTCGTGAACCCAATAGCGGTTTGCTTCGCGGCGCAGCCAAAATCTTCTTGGCATGGTCTACCAAGCCTATCAAGGCAAATGGTACAGCACCGGATGATGCGCTATTGTTTAGTGCAGAAGACACTTTGCAAACTGCTATAGACAATGGCTTAACCGCCAATGCAAACGGCTCCTATGACCTCTATGGTATTTACTTTGAACTTCAACCGGGTACTGCATTGTCTGGCAATCCTTTCGCTATGGGTCTGGCATTTTTAGGCTTGGGCAGTACCGTAAATAAATTGGTAAATAGTTCTAAAAACAGCATTGAATTTAACAAAGTTATTTCTGCAGAAGATACTTTGCCATCCACCACACTATATAAAAATGAAACCACTGCAAGTGCAATTACGGTAATAGATAATTTTGATCTGAATGCTTTAAACGACATTGTTGTGGAAGCAAACTTTGAAATGGAAAAAGTGGTATCTTATGTAATGTATAAAAACCCTTATGTAAGCAATTCCATTTTACCTATTTTCAACCGTGAATATGCAACAAAAATTGCAGCAGAAACAGCCGAAGAATTTAAAGGTTTTCCGGTTGCAAACCCTAACTATACCTATGTTGATTTAGCTGTGGATTTTGACCCGGAACTCATTATGGGCGAATATATGTTCCTTGAGTTTGATAGCTATGCATGGCGCCCCATGATGGTGCTTGATGCTGCCGGCCAGCCAATGGAAATTGTAGACCCTACCAATAACTTTTCGGTATTGGGTAAGGGCTATCTTGCTTTCAATAAATTTGTAAGCAATACAAATTCTAAAACCGTGTTTGTTGTAAAAAATCCAGCCAAATCAGCTAAATTTACCATTCGTACCACTTTGCGTTATGACGATAAAGCTGCAAATGGCAGAAAAGAAAGAATTGCAGAAAATTTAGTAAGACCAACAGCAGGCGTTAAAACCGTTGGTGAAGAAATTGTAAAAAATATGACTTTGAAATCCCTAACCAAAAAGGATATCAAAGCTTTATATCCAAATTTTTCAGATGAACAAATTGAAAACTATGTTTTCAAGGCAGATAATCTTAAATTATCAGAATTGGTTGAACAAGGCATAACCGAAAAAACCTATAAAATTGATGGTAGTATTTTCGGTAAAGCAACAGCAGATTTGGGAAGCATTGGCGGTTTTTCCACTGCAAGTACTACGGACATTAAAAAAGTAGCACCCAAAAAACCACTTAATGTGGGTTGGCATTTGGACTTGTATAAGGCTATTCATAAATTTATAAGCATAACCCCGGGCAAAGAATTACCACCCGAAGTATTGGCGTTGTTACCGGAACCCCGTGAAAACATGCTCAATGGCATGAATCACATTCCTTTTGCGCCGGCAGAAGTTACAGTAAAAGTAGCAGACGGCACTTGGACCTTTGTTGGCTACGACAAAGTGGAAGATGTTGTAAACGGTGCAGATATTGTATTCACAGGCTCTTGGAAATTTGCTGCCGATGCAGTTGAAACAGACGCACCAGCCCCAACAGAAGCACCAAGCGTAGCTCCGGTTAAAACAGCACCAAAAACTGGCGATACGAGCAATACTGCACTTTATGTTGTTGCGATACTTTTGCCTATGTTGCTTGCAGCCTATGTAATTGGTAAGAAAAAACAAAATCAATAATTCTTTTTAATAAAAAGTACTTAGCGCTGGCTAAGTGCTTTTTGTTTATAATTGACTTTTTCTGTATATACTATATAATGAAACTGTTAGTTCACTTATGAAAGGAGCAGCAATTATGAAATTAAGAAATGATGCAGATATCAAAGCTTTTTTAGATATTGTTAAACAATGCGAGGGTCGTGTATTTTTAATATCTCCGGAGGGGGATCAATACAACTTAAAATCTACCCTTACCACCATTTATCTTGCCATGGGTCAACTTTTGCAAGAACAAGGCGATAAATTAGAGCTCTTTGCAGAAAACAAAGAAGATGAACAAAAGCTTCTTAAATTCTTAGACGAAAACCCACAAATTTTAGGCTAATACAAAGACCTTCGGGTCTTTTTTATTGCTTATATTGAAAAGTAAATGTAAAAGGTTAAATAATAAAAATGCAATGCATACATTATGCATTATAAAAGGCAAGCCGTGGCTTGCCTTATTGTAGTTTCTGTAATTGCATATCTATTTCTTCCATTTGGGTAAACAAATTTTGTTGCTTTGTTTGCTCGGTGGCATATTCTTGTTGTAGGCTTGCAACCAATGTGCCGTCCTTATAGGTGTCAGGGTTTGCAAGTTTTGTTTCTATATCTGTGCAGCGTTGTTCAGAATCCAATATGGCTTTTTCTAAAGCTTGCAGCTCTTTTTCAAGGCTGGCAATGCGCGCCTTTTCTTCCTTTGTTTTTTTGCGTTGTTTTTGTAATTCCGTGCGTGTAATGCCTTGTTCTTCCAATGGAATTTTAGGGGCATTCTTTTTTTCTACAAAATCATCATAATTGCCAAGGTAAACTTCTATGCTTTCTTCGTCCATTAAAAATATTTTGTTGGCAAACTTGTTGATAAAGTAACGGTCGTGGCTTATGGCAAGTATGGTGCCGCTGTAATCTGCCAAGGCTTGCTCCAATACTTCACGGCTATCGGCATCTAAGTGGTTGGTAGGTTCGTCAAGCAGCAAAAAGTTATTTTTTTGCAGCATAAGTTTAGTAAGCAATACCCTTGCACGTTCGCCGCCAGAGAGCATATGTGTGGGTTTAAATACTTCATCGCCTGTAAACAGAAATAAACCTAAAGCACCACGCACTTCATGTTGTTGCATTTTTGGGAAGCTGTTCCAAACGTTATCTAACACACTCAAATCTTTTTGTAAACTGCTGTGGTGTTGGTCAAAATAGCCGGGGTCTACATTTACGCCAAAGCTGCTATAACCTTCATCGGCTTGCAGTTGGTGCATAATAATTTTAAGTAATGTAGATTTACCTACGCCGTTTTTACCTATCAGCGCCACTCGGTCGCCGGCACGCAAATCAAAGCTAATGTTTTTAAACAGTTGCTTGCCATCAAAGCCTTTGGCAACATCACGCACCTTGAGCACTTCCTCGCCACTGCGTAATTTTGCTTCAAAATGGAAGTCGATTTGTGCTTCTTCTGCGGGGCGTTCTAAAAGTTCTAATTTATCTAAACGCTTTTGCCTGCTTTCTGCTGCTCTGATGGATTTTTCTCTGTTAAACTGTCTGTATTGGGCAATAATGTTTTTTTCTCTTGCAATTTGTTTTTGTTGCAAGTTGTAGGCCTTCATTTCTGCTTCAAAGGTAATGGCACGCTTTTTTTGGTAGTCGCTATAATTGCCTGTATATTTGATAATTTTACCATTTATCAGTTCGCCCATGCTGTTGCAAACGTGGTCTAAAAAATAACGGTCATGGCTAATTACAATCAGCGCACCTTTGTAGTTGTTTAAGTATTCTTCAAGCCAAGCGATGGCGTCCAAATCCAAGTGGTTGGTGGGTTCGTCCATAAGTAAAATATCAGGCTTTTGCAATAGTATTCTGGCAAGGGAAAGCCTTGTTTTTTCGCCCCCGCTAAAACTACCCACCAAGCGTTCAAAGTGGTTTTCTGTAAAGCCTAAGCCGTTTAATACACCAATAATTTCGCCTTGGTAGGCATAGCCTTCCATTTTATTAAATTGTTCTGTTAAATGGTGGTAGCTATTGGCAAGCTGTATGGCGGTGGTGTCATCTTTGGCATGTGCCATATCTTGCTCCAATTTGGATATTTTCTGTTCAAGCTGTATTACATCTTTAAACACTTCAAGCATCACTGCCATTACAGTGCTATCATCATTTATATCGTTATTTTGGGCAAGATAGCCAATACGGCTGTCTTTGGCAATGTGTACAAGGCCGCTGTCGGCTTGCATTTCACCGCAAATAATGCGTAGCATGGTGGTTTTGCCGGATCCGTTTACGCCTGTTAAGCCCATGCGTTCCCCGTTTTGCAAGGCAAACTGCACACCATTTAAAATGCTGTCAATTCCAAAACTTTTATGTATATCCTGTAAAGAAAGTACGATCATAAGCCACCTGTAGTATAAAGTATACAAAACAGTATAGCGAATTTTTTATGTTTTGCCAATATTCATATTTTTTATTGCAAACCAAGGTTCTTTGTTACAAAAAAGTAATAAAATTATAAATAAATATATACATTTTAAGTATTCTGTGATATACTTTATTAAGATATATGCACGGAGGTAGCTATATGAAGCGTCAATTTATTTTTGTAATTGTATTTATATTAGTCGCAGTGGCAAGCTTTGCTTATGCAGAAAATATGGCAGATACTGCAGACAATCAATTGTTAAGAGATGAACTGTTAGAATTTGTATCCAATATATTGGAGCATGAAAAAAATTCCACCGAGCCAAAGGCAGACCCTCAAGAAACAGAGCTTGGCAGAATGATTGCCTCCGATAGCGTGGAGCTGTACTACCATGGCACCGGCACAGATGCCGTTTTAAGCGGTGTTAAAATGAAAGAATCCATCGCCACCGGCCCTCGTGGTGAGCAATTGTTTGATGATGTTACATCCCTTATTGCAAGGTACCCTAACGATAACCAAATCCTTTACGGCGATAAAGAATTTGCTACCTTATATGTAGAAACAGACCTTCCTGAAACAGCCTCTTGGGGCCTTGTGGCAAGAGATGGCCAAAGAATTCAAAGTGTTTCTTACACTGTGAGTACTTTGCTTGAAGCCGAAGAATATCAAAACCTGAACCTTGTGTTTGAAGTAAACAACGGTTTTGTTTCCAGTATTGCCGTATACGGTTTAGATAGCCGTGTACCAAAAGCAGAAGTAGAAAACAGCATTGCCTATGCCGAAAAAACAGCAACACTCAAAAGTTATTTTGCCCGCCCAAGCAGTGCCGAAGGTAGCGAATTGGATGCCTTCCAAAGGGAGGACTTGGTTTTCTCCGGCCTTGATTATTTAACCCTTACCCCAGAAGCAGTGTTAGAAAAATTTGGCCCTGCCGATACAGATGAAATCAGCGAAGGTGAACCGCGTTTGCGCACACTTTCATGGGATGCCATTGACGCCAGCTTTGTTGTGAACGAACAAGGGGAATGTGTGAAACCGTATCGCTTTACCATTAAAGATGATGTTATAGAAGGCCCGCGTGCTTTGCGCATAGGGGATAGTTTCCCCGATATCTATAAGCGTTTCCGTTCTGAAGGCAACGGTATAGATAATCAAGGCGTAGAATTGCTTTATGGTGAATTTGGTAAAGCACCCTACGGTATTATTAGTTACTATGCCGATGGCTTAGAAATGAGTATGTTGCAAGAAATAGAAAGCACACAAAAAGAAAGCATTGTAATCAACCTTAATTTTGAAATGGATAAATTGGAGGAAATCACACTGTTTACAAATTAGGAGGCAGTATGAAAATAGATTTTAGTTGCCCAATAGAATTGCTACAAGTTGCCCATAAAAAAGGCACTTGTAGCTTTTTGGTACGTAATTTAGATAGCTATATGCTGGTGCGCTTGGAAGTTACAGTACAAGCCACACGTAAAAATGGTGAAAGCTTTACCCAAACAGAAACTTTTTCAGACATTGCTGTTTTTAGGGAAGAGCCAAAAGTTCTGCAATTTTCTTTGCAGCATGCAGATATTACAGAGCTTGCGTTAGAGGCTGCACATCTGCGTTTTGAAGACGGCAGAACCTGGCAAGCCGGCAAAATGAATAGCTTTGAATATGAACTGCATGCTTTGCAGGGCAGTGCTTTGCATGCCCTGCAGTTGCTCGCAGGTGATGATGCCATTGCCTACCCAAGCCAACAAGGCGATGTATGGGTGTGCGTGTGTGGCAAGGCCAATCGTAAAGACGATGAAAATTGCAGCCGATGCCAAAGGGAAAAAGAAATTACCATGCAAAATATCAGCCCGGAAAAAGTGGAGCAGTTTTTGCAAGAACGTAAAGCCCAAAAAGCAGAAGAAAATAAACAAGCCATGCAGGAAGCAGAGGCCATTAAACAGGTGCAAAAAGAAAACGAGCGCCGTTTACATAAAAAAATACGTTTGCAAAGGTTCTTTGCACTTTTGGCAATTGTGCTTTGTATTGCCGGTTATGCGGGCTATATTTACGGTTTGCCTTGGTATAAAAGTTTGCGGGCAGAAAAACTGGCAGAACAAGGGAACTATGCTGCCTCTCTTGCCATTGTAGAGCGTTTGCCAAGCTACCTTGTAACAGAGGAGCGCACTCAGAATCTGCGTTATCAAATGGCATTGCAATATATAGAACAAGGCGATACAGAAGCTTTATTACAGGCAAAACAAATTTTACAGGCCTTGTTGCCCTATGCAGAAAGTGCAGATAAATTGCAAGCCATAGAATATAGTTTGGGCGAAAAATATTTGGCAAACCAAGAGTACGATAAAGCCATTGCTGCCTTTCAAAGCATTGCTGATTATTCCGATGCCGGTTTTCAAATTCGCTTGTCAAAGTATAAAAAGGCAGTTGCTTTAACCGAACGGAAAGAGTGGTCTGTTGCCAAAGAAATTTTTACCAGCCTCGGTAATTATAACGATACAATAGATCAACTAATGAAAGTAAATTACCATTTGGCATTGCAAGCTTTAGAAAATAAAGATTGGCAAACCGTAGTAGAACTATTAGAACCCATCTCTCAATATGAAAACAGTTGGGATATACTCATGCAAGCATACTATGCACTTGCTAACCAACATTATGAAAATAAAGAGTTTGGAAAAGCGGGTATGCTGTATGCTTTGGTAGCGGATTCTAAAGATGCAAACACAAAGTATAGCGATGCAAAAAGCAAAGCCAATGCATTATTATATACAGAAGGGATCACCGCCTTTGAAAATGGAGATTACGCGAGTGCAAGCGACTATTTTTCCTATATTGTAGACCATTTGGACGCTTGGACTTGGTTTAAAAAAGCACAAATGCAGCTTGCAGAACAAGCTTTGGCAAACCAAGATGTATTGCTTGCGCAAGAAATTCTATCTAAATTTGAAAATGAAGAAGATGTTGCCCCCTTATTCCAAAAAATTAAGTATGTAGCTGCTGAAAAACTATTGGCAGAGGGTAAAACGGAAGAGGCAAAACTTGCTTTTGAAGCCTTGGGGAACCATGCGGATAGCGCTTACCGTGCACAACAAATTACCTATACCATGGCAGAAAACGCCCTTAGTAAAGAAAACTATGATAAAGCGGCTGCTTTGTTTACATCCTTAGGTGAGTTTGGTGATAGTGCCATGCGTGCACAAGAATCACTATATAATAAGGCGCAAGCTTACTTTAACAATGCCCAATATGGCGAGGCAGCCAAAATCTATCTGCAGTTGGGGAATTATAGCGACGCAGCAAGCCGTGCAAAGGAAGCTGCTTTGTTACAAGCCCAAAGCTATATAGAAAGTGGAGCTTTTGCAGAAGCAGAAGCCATGCTTGTAAACTTTGAAAATGCAGAAGAAGCAGAAGAGCTTTTGCAAGCTGCACGCTATGCCATGGCTAACCGGTTTGTAGAACAAAACGATTACCAAAATGCCTACCTCTATTTTAAAAAAGCAGGTAGTTATAAGGATGCTGAAGTGCAGATGGAAAACATGCAGTATAAGTATGCGCAACAGCTGGAAAACGAAGGCAAAACCCTGCAAGCTGCTTGGCTGTTTTATGACCTTGGCGAGCAGAGGGACGCACAACAACACGCCAACCGTATGTTTGATACTGTGTTTGAGTCCATTGCCCAAACGGTACGCACTGCCAAAGTAGAAAAAAACCATACACTCATTTTTACTACACTTAAAGATATTGATATGGAGCGTATGCCGGAACGATATGCAGATTTAAAAACCACTTTTGAAGAAGCAACCTATGCCCTTGCAAACCAAGCTTATCAGGAAAAAGATGCTTTTTCTGCCAAAATGTATTACCAATATATTCCAAATTATTTAGATGTAGAGGATAAATTAAAACAAGGCACCTATCGTATGCTGGGCAAATGGAAAACTGAAAACGGCATCATAGCCAACTTTAAAGAAGATGGCAGTGCTGAAATTGATGGTCAAAGCTATGGTCTTTACTTTGCAGATGGCTATGACCTGTTGCTTGGTGCGGATAAAAACAACTTAGAAAACACCTTCGGTATTTCAAAACGCAGCGCCTATGGTTTCCATTTAAAAGAAAGGTTTGGGGAGTATCGTGAGCTTATTTTTGAAAAAGTGCAAGAAGAAAAACCAAGCACGCCAAGCACTTCTTCGGGTGTAAGCCCTACACCTATTCCCATTGCAGATGTACAGGTAACCCCCATACCCATTGCTTTGCCATAATGAACACACAAAGAATACAAATTCCCATATTGCATGGCTATCGGGCCTTGTTTGTTGCTTTGGTTGCCAACTTTCATATTTGGCAACAAAGCTGGATGCACCCCTATATAGCGAGTTATAGCGTTGATTTTTTGGCGCGTGCCGGCTATGTGTTTGTAGACGGTATGGTGCTTCTCTCTGCGCTATTGCTGTTTATTCCGTATGCGCAAAGTCTTTTGTACCAAACAGAACTGCCTTGTTTGCAAAGCTATTATGTAAAAAAAGCAGCACGCATATTGCCTGGTTATTATGCTTTTATTATTCCCTTATTTGCATATATGCTATGGCAGGGCAGATATTTTCTAAGTTCTTTTGCCGTAAAAGATATACTCTTGCATGTGTTTTTATTCCACACCTTTGATGCTTTTACTTATTTTGGCACCAATTTAGGTGCCGGCTTGTGGACCATTGTTATTTTGGTGCAAGGCTATATTGTAATGCCCTTTTTTGCCAAAGCCATACTAAAAAAACCGTGGATTACGCTGTTATGCATGTTTGCACTGGGCAATATAGCAAGGCTTTTGGTGTTGCAAAGTGCAGATGTTCGTATGTATATGAACCAGTTGCCAACTTTTTTGGACACCTATGCCCTCGGCTTTTTGCTGGCTTTGTTTTTTGCAAAAGCCTGCAAACAAGAGTGGCAAGAGAAATTAAAACTTTGGCAACAAGTTATGGCAAGCATCGTGCTTGTGCTGTGTGTATTTCTTTGCGTAGAATTATTGCGCTTTCAAGCTTCGTCTGAGGG
>JAEWXD010000007.1 GCA_023396045.1 Bacillota bacterium
TCCATTCCCATTGCTGTCATGTTTCGCTTTTTTCCATCTTTTAAAGAAGAAAAGCAGCATATACAAATGGCTATGAAAATACGCGGCATTGGTTTTCAAAACCCTTTGCGCTATATAGAATATGTAACAGTACCACTGCTGGTGCTTACTTCCAACATTGCAGACGATATTGCCAAAGCGGCTGAAACCAAGTGTATAGATAACCCCGTTCAAAAGAGCCATTATGTTTCCATACACTTACAATGGGTAGATTTTCTTTATGTAGGCATTGTACTACTTATAATGATAGGAGGGCGACTATGGTAGAAGTAAACCATTTAAACCTTTGCTATGCCAATAAGGAAGAAGTGTTGCATGATATTCACTTTCATATTGCTCCCGGGGAATGTGTGCTGTTTACAGGCAAAAGCGGCAGTGGAAAATCTTCTATTATACATGCCATTAACGGTTTAGCCATGCGTTATGATGGTGCAGAAGTGCACGGCAATATATGTATAGATGCTAAAGAAGTACGGAATTTAGAGCTGTACCAAATTGCCCAGCTGATATGCAGCGTATTTCAAAACCCAAAAACGCACTTTTTTAATGTAAATACCACTTTAGAGCTTGTATTTTATTTAGAAAACATGGGCCTTGCCAAGCAGGAAATGGATGCACGTTTACAAGATATGCTGGCACTCTTCCCCATCTCCCATTTATTAAACCGTGATATTTTTAAACTCTCCGGCGGTGAAAAACAAATTCTTTGCATAGCTGCAAGCTATATTGCCGGTGTAAAACGCATTGTGTTAGACGAACCATCTTCTAATTTAGATGCACAAAATATAGAAGTGATAAGCAACATGCTTGCAAAGCTAAAAGCAGAGGGCATTACACTTATTCTATGTGAACACAGGCTGTATTATTTAATGGATATTGTAGATAGAGTGTTTTTGGTGCAAGAGGGCAGTATTGTAAAGGAATATCCCATTGCGGATTTTTTACAATGCAGCACAGAAAATCTGCACCAAATGGGCTTGCGAGATAAAGTAAAAACCAAATTGCATTTACCCCCTGCTCCACCACAAGGTGATTTGGTAATACAACATTTAGACTTTGAAAACCTGTTACACTTACAAAATATTGCCATGCAAACCGGTTGCATTTACGGTGTGTGCGGCAACAACGGCTTAGGGAAATCTACCTTTTTACGTTGTATCATCGGTATAGAAAAAAAGAGCAAGGAAAATATTGTATATAGGGGCAAGGTGCTTTCTAAAAAAGAGAGGTTAAAGATTTCTGCCCTTGTAATGCAGGATGTAAACCACCAGCTGTTTAGTGATAAAGTGAGCGATGAGCTTACACTTGGTATGGATCATTTGCCGGAGGGTAAAGAAGAGGCAATATTACAGAGTTTGGACTTGCTTGCCTATAAAGACAAGCACCCTATGAGTCTTTCCGGCGGGCAAAAGCAAAGGCTTGCCATTGCCAGCGTGCTTTGCCAGAACGCAAGCTTTTTGTGTTTTGACGAACCCACCAGCGGCATGGACTATGCCAATATGCGCAAAATATCCAATCTCATAAAACAATACAAAGAAAATCGTATTATTATCATCGTGAGCCATGATATAGAATTTTTAAATGCCACAGCAGATTATATAATACAATTAAAAACATGATACCCAAAAGGCAAGCGCAATCTTGCCTTTTTGAGTGCAATCTTCACTCCTGCTCTATTACGGGGGATATTTTATTGGGTGCGGCAAGGCAATAGAAGCAAGACAGGTTTGAAACTGCAAGGCTTTGTTCTGTTGCCAAGAGTTATACAAACCCCTACTACACCGTAACCCGACTTTACAATCCCCCGGTCAGCTACGCTGTCAGCCCCGTTTACACAAGGCGGCCTTTTTGCTTGTGGCTTTGAAGTTCGGTGAGTTTTTAATATAGCTCATTTTTACTATTTGGGTTCGTCTGTACAATCGTACAGCTCTCTTGTTCTAAAGCCATATTGCTCTGTTTTTAAAAATTCTAACGCCTCGTCTAAATCATCAAAACCGCGGTAATAGTTATTACAGTGGCCGCTCTCCGCTTTGCTTGTGTAGCTTGCTACTAAATAATTGTAATACATTTTTTGCCTCCTAAAAATATAGATATTGTTTTTTGCCCGTTCTGATACTATGTATATGGGGCTCGTGTCTGCCGTGTGCGTTACTTTCTGAGCGTGCACGGTTTTTGGTTGCCTATTTGTTACGTTCTTGTATTGCAAATTCTACAATATAAGATATAAAAACAATAACGGCTAAACTAATCATAATAATTTTCATTTGCTTATTCATCCTATTTATGCTATTATAATATTAACCGAGGTAGGTCGGGGCGGAGGGTTAATCCGCCCACCCCTTACCTTAACGGCTCAAATTGATTATTACATAAATGATAATAGCCAATTTGATTAGTTCCCGCACAAGTTGTATGTATTTGGTAACACTATCAACTTTTGCGGTTTTTTTGTGTAAATTTTGCCTGTATGCTATACGATACGGGCATCCTTTGCACAACTTAATGTAGTTGCTACTTATAATACGCTTTTATTGCAACATTTCGTATAAGCCAAGCTTCTACACCCCACAAGCATGGCGATCCCCATGCAAGCTGTAGCTACGACAAGGCGGTCTTTCTGCTTAACGCTTTGAATGGGGGCAATAATTAAATAAGTGGGTTTTCACTATGGTGGGTATATTCTTTTACCTACACTTTTTCAAGTCCCTACACCCCACAAGCATGGCAATCCCTACGCAAGCAGTAGCTACGACAAGGCTGCCTTTTTGCTTGTAGCTTTGAAGTTCGGTGAGTGCACAAAATAGCCGTTTTACCACATAAAAAAAGCAAGCGTGTGCTTGCCTTTATTTATTTTTATTTGTTTTGAAAGTATTCGTCTATTGCTTTGGCAGCAGTTTTGCCTGCGCCCATAGCAGAGATAACGGTTGCAGCGCCGGTTACAGCGTCGCCACCTGCATAAACGGTTGGCTTGGTTGTTAAGCCGTCTTCGTTTACTACAATGCCACCCCAACGGTTTACTTCAAGACCGGTTGTTGTAGATTTAATGAGTGGGTTTGGAGAGGTACCAATACTCATAATTACAGTGTCTACATCAATGATGAATTCGCTGTTTGGCACTTCTACCGGGCGGCGTCTGCCTTTTTCGTCCGGTTCGCCAAGCTCCATACGCACGCACTTCATACCGGTAACAAAGCCGTTTTTAGGATCCCTTGGATCTTCCGGGTTATGGTAACCAAGAATTTCGGTTGGGTTGCATAGCAATTTGAATTGAATGCCTTCTTCTTCTGCGTGTTCTACTTCTTCTTTTCTTGCAGGAAGTTCTTCCATAGATCTGCGGTAAACAATGTAAACATTGTCTGCGCCCAAACGAAGTGCAGTTCTTGCTGCGTCCATAGCAACGTTACCGCCACCAACAACAGCTACATTACCACCCTTCATAATAGGGGTTGTAGGGTTCTCTTCATAGGCTTTCATAAGATTGCTGCGGGTTAAGAATTCGTTTGCAGAATATACGCCGTTGTAAGCTTCGCCGGGGATGCCCATAAAGTTAGGCAGGCCGGCACCGGAGCCGATAAATATAGCTTCATAGCCCATTTCGCAAAGCTCATCTACGGTTAAGGTTTTACCAATAACTACGTTGGTTTCGATTTTTACACCCAATTTTTCTAAAATAGAAACTTCTTTGGCAACGATGGCTTTTGGCAAACGGAATTCCGGAATACCATACACCAATACACCGCCGGCTGTGTGCAAAGCTTCATAAATGGTTACTTCATAACCTTTTTTAGCAAGGTCGCCTGCACAGGCTAAGCCGGCAGGGCCACTACCAACGATGGCTACTTTATGGCCATTGCTTTCAGGGCGAACGGGGTCTTCGTTTACGAAAGTGTTATGCCAGTCTGCAACAAAGCGTTCCAAACGGCCGATACCTACGGATTCGCCTTTGATGCCACGCACACAACGCTCTTCACATTGGGTTTCTTGCGGGCATACTCTACCGCATACAGCCGGTAAAGAAGAAGATTGAGAGATAACTTGGTAAGCACCTTCAAAGTCGCCTTCTTTAATTTTGGTAATAAATTCCGGAATGTGAATTTTAACAGGGCAACCGTCTACGCAAGGCATGTGTTTACAGTTTAAGCAGCGTTGTGCTTCGTTGATGGCTGTTTCTTCGCTGTAACCTAAAGCAACTTCCCAAAAATTGTGGGCGCGTACTTTGGCATCTTGTGTTGGCATTTCATTGCGCTTTGGATCCATATTTGGTTTAGCCATATTATTTTGCCTCCTTGCTGAATAGATTGCATGTATCTTCATGGGCGTGGCGTTCATAGTTTCTGTACATACCGCCACGAATCATAGCTTCATCAAAGTCAATTTCATAACCGTTAAAGTCCGGGCCGTCTACACAAGCAAACTTGGTAACACGCTTACCATCTACATTTAAGGTTAAACGGCAACCGCCGCACATACCGGTACCGTCAATCATAATGGGGTTCATAGAAGCAGTTACAGGTGTGCCAAATGGTTTTGCTGTTGCTACTACGTATTTCATCATAATCAGTGGGCCGATGGTGATGATCATATCAAACTGTTCACCGGCTTGGAGCATTTCTTTAAGAGGCATGGTTACATTGCCTTTTTCTGCATAGGAGCCATCGTCTGTAACAAGTCTTAAACGGTTGCTATATTCTGTAAATTCTTTTTCTAAAATAACCAAATCTTTATTTCTAAAACCAATGATACTGGTTACGTCTACTCCACGTTTGTGCAATTCTTCGGCAATAGGCATAGCAATGGCACAACCTACACCACCACCAACAATACAAACCTTTTTAAGGCCGTCCAAGTGGGTTGGTACACCAAGTGGGCCAACGAAATCATGCAATTCATCGCCTTCTTCTAAGTGGGCGAGTTTTTCTGTGGTAGCACCTACAATTTGATAAATAATTTTTACGGTGCCGTTCTCTTTGTTTACGCCGGCAACGGTAAGCGGAATTCTTGCGCCGTCTTCACCTACGCGTAAAATAATAAATTGGCCTGGTTTGGCTTTGTTGGCTACCAATGGTGCTTCTATCAAAAGTTGCACTACGGTTGGGTTTAACACCTTTTTTTCTACAATTTTATACATTCCTTGTTCTCCATTCGTAAAAATGTCAATTATCAATATTTGATAAGTGGCTTTAGAATTTTGTTACCTTACTATCATAGCATTTTTTGCCAATAATTTCCAATTTTTTTACAAAAGTTTTGCAAATATTAGGATGCTTATATTTATGAAACACATTCTATGAATGATAGCAAAGCGCTATTGTTACTATAACATGCAATTGGCAATTATTGCACAAAGTTACATGTATTTAACCAATGTTTTTTAAATGAGGGGCAAAATATGTTTTTATAGGGCTGTATGTAAAGTATATTGCCTATACAGGCTACGCTGTATTATTTTTTACCCAAAGCTTGTAAAGCATTGTTTGTAATCATAAAAATAGCAGCTATTGCAATTGCAATAGCCACTATGTTGTATAACGATTTATTTTAGAAATCTACTTCTGTGTCGTAATAGCAGCACTTGAGTAGTTTTTCCATTTCTGCAACAGAAATTTTTCTTGGGTTGGAACCTGTGCAAGCATCTGCAACTGCGTTCTTAGCAATTTCCGGCAATCTTTCTAAGAAGATGTGTTCTGGCACAAAGCCGTTTTCACAAGGATAGCTGTCTGCACCGTAGTTTTTAATGCAGTGAGGAATGTTGAGTGCATCGTTCATGCCACGCAAGTAAGCAATGAGTTTAGCTACTTTTTCATCATCGTTTGCGCCGCCAAGACCCATATAATCTGCTATTACGCCATAACGTTTTTTAGCAGTTTCGTCTTTTGCGTTAAATGCAATTACTTTTGGAAGATACATAGCATTTGCTGCACCGTGAATGATGTGTGCGCCAAAATCTTCAAATATAGCACCTGTTTTATGTGCCATAGAGTGAACAATACCAAGTAAAGCGTTAGAGAAAGCCATACCTGCCAAGCATTGTGCATTGTGCATGGAAGCGCGTTTTTCGCTGTTGCCGTTGTAGGACTCTACCAAATCGCTTTGAATCATTTTAATTGCAAAAATTGCCAAAGGATCTGTAAATTCAGAGTTTGCGGTAGATACATAAGCTTCAATAGCATGTGTAATAGCATCCATACCGGTATGTGCCGTTAATTTTTGTGGCATGGTTTCTGCAAGTTCCGGGTCTACGATGGCTACGTCCGGGGTAATTTCAAAATCGGCAATGGGGTATTTAATGCCTTTTTTATAGTCTGTAATAATAGAGAAAGCGGTTACTTCTGTAGCTGTACCGGATGTGCTGGGAATAGCGCAGAAGCGTGCTTTTTTGCGTAATTCCGGAATGCCGAACACTACGCACATTTCTTCAAATGTAATTTCCGGGTATTCGTATTTAATCCACATTGCTTTTGCAGCATCAATGGGAGAACCACCGCCAATGGCAATAATCCAGTCCGGTTCAAACTTCAGCATAGCTTCTGCACCGCGCATAACGGTTTCTACGGAAGGATCCGGTTCAATACCTTCAAATAATTCTACTTTCATACCTGCTTCTTCCAAATAAGCTACTACCTTATCTAAGAAGCCAAAACGACGCATTGCGCCACCACCTACGCAAACCATTGCGCGTGTGCCTTTTAAAGATTTCAATGCTTCTAAAGCGCCTTTGCCGTGATATAAATCACGTGGTAATGTAAAACGTGCCATAATTGCAAATCTCCTTCAAATTGTTAATTTATTCTCAATATTTATAACATATTTTATGAGGTTTGTAAGTTCTTAATTGGGATAAGCACGCTTATCAAGATTGATAAGTCTTTGTCAAACCCTTGCAGTTAGCCTTGTAGGCCAAGAATGTGTTCTTGGATGGAGGCTTTCAGGGCTTTTAAAAATTGTTTATCTAACTTGCTAAACACATAGCCTCTTTTATAAATCAATAAATCACTATAGGATTTTTGGCTGTCTATACAAGTTTTCTGCACTAAGGAAAAGCGTTCCAATACATCTTTTGGCAAGGGAGATACCCACATAAAGCACGCGGGATTTTCACCTAACAGTTCAAACTGGCTGGCACGTTCAAATACAAAAATATGGCGCTTTGTGTTGCTTTGTAATTCTTCCTTCATCACTTTGGCAAGAGGTATGGAAGGAATGTAAGGGTCTGCATGGGCAATCTCTATATAGTTTCTTAAATCGTCTATACGAAGCTCGCTTTTTTGTGTAAGTGGGCAATTTTTACTCATGGCCAAACAATAATTGAATTTTACAAGCTCTTCATAGCAAAACCCTTTTTCTGCAAGCATGTGTTTAAAATGCTGCCCATACCCTTCAGGGTAGCGAATAATGCCCAGCTTATAATCGTGGTTAAGCATGTTGGACAAAGTGCGTCTGGAGTTGGTTTCTTTATAAAACAAATCTGCAGCATCTTGCGAAAGTGTTTTTGAAAACTGTGCAAATGCATGGCTGATGTAGCTGGCACGAGGCACAGAAATAGAAAACCTGTGTTTTTTTGCACCGCTTTTATAAAAGCGTTCTACAGCATCTATTTGGCCTAAAATTCCCTTGGCAAAGCCGATAAATTCCTCACCCTCCGGTGTAAGCTTCATGCCGTTTTGTGTGCGCTCAAACAACACAATACCCAAGTCAATTTCCAGTTCCTTAATAGAACGGCTGATGTTTGGTACAGCAATCAAAAGTACTTCCGAAGCCTTGCTTAAAGAACCCGCTTTGGCAACTTCAAGTGCATGTTTCATATGTAATAAATTCAATACAGCACCCCCTTTGCTTAGCCTATTATAGCAATATTTGTACGGCAGCGCAATGTATACACCGTGCTGATAATTTGTTTTTGGCTACATTAACGAAGGAAGTTTACAATTACTTACTGCACAAAAATGCAAGCTGTGTTACAATAAAGAAAATAGGAAAGGAACTGCCATATGTTATATAAAGAACGTGCTTTTGGCGTAAAGGATGATATGCGCCTCACCTTGCGCAGTGCAAATACAAACGATACTGCCGCATTTTTGGTACTTTTACAAGAGCTTTGTACAGATACCCCTTTTAGCCCGTATACCTTAGATGAATGTATAGATGAACAGAAGCTGGCACAAAAAATAGAAAGCTTTGCTTTACAAGAAAACCGTATGCTTTTGCTTGCCGAAGAAAACGGTAAGCTCATTGGCTATGCCAGTATTCGCCCGCTTGCAGATTTACAGAAAACAAAACACCGGGGCCTATACGAAGGTGCCGTGCTCAAGCACTATTGGGGCTATGGTGTGGGCAGCCTGCTCACCAAGGAGCTATTTGCCTATGCAGAGCAAATGCAGTTTAGCCAGTTTGAAGCAGATGTTTTTGCAGACAACAGACGTGCCATAGAAATGTATACCCAATTGGGTTTTGAAGAATGGGCACGCATTAAAAAAGCCTACAAAACCGAGCACGACTTTATAGACCAGCTCCATTTGGGTAAAGAAATATAGCAAAGCCAAGTGCTTTGCTTTTTTATTGGGGATATTTTATTGGGTGTGGCAAGGCGATAGAAGCAAGAAAGGCTTGAAGGTGTAGGGCTTTGTGTGATTGCGAAGGGGTGTGCAAGCCCCTACAATCGTGTAGCCCGGCTTTACAATCCTCCGGTCAGCTTCACTGACAGCTCCCTTTACACAAGGCGGCCTTTTTGGCTTGTAGCTTTGAATGGGGGCAAAAATTAAATAAGCGGGTTTTTACTATGGTGGGTATATGTTTTTACCCTTGCATTTCTAAACACCTACACCCCACAAGCAGGGCAATCCCCACATCGGTAGTAGTAGCGACTAAAGCCCGCCTTGTGTAAAGGGGGAAAGAAAGTGTGCTTGCACACTTTCAGGGGGGATTGTGGCAAGGCGAGTTGTAGGCAGAGCGTTTTTTAAAGAACTATGCTTTATCTTTGCAGTTATAT
>JAEWXD010000058.1 GCA_023396045.1 Bacillota bacterium
GAGCTGTCAGTGAAGCTGACCGGAGGATTGTAAAGCCGGGCTACACGATTGTAGGGGCTTGCACACCCCTTCGCAATCACACAAAGCCCTACACCTTCAAGCCTTTTTTGCTTCTATTGCCTGTTTACACATTCCAAAACATCTCTATATATGTAGAAACAGCATACCAAAAACTGCAGGCACAGATACTTAAATTTTACCTGATACTAAAATAATCTATTGTATTTTCAAACAAAAATTGATAAAATTTAAACAATAAATATATTCTTAAACAAGCCAACATACATCATTTTCTATGGTAATTTTTAAGTTTTTCATGTAAAATAAAGAAAAAAGAATATGGGAGGTTGCTATGGAATTTTTGCATATACAACAATACGATACGGAGTTGGCTTCTGCCATAGAGCAAGAACTCACAAGGCAAAGGGAGCATATAGAGCTCATCGCATCAGAAAACTTTGTAAGCCCTGCCGTAATGGAGGCTATGGGCAGCCCGCTAACCAATAAGTACGCAGAAGGCTACCCGGGCAAGCGCTACTATGGTGGTTGTGCCTGTGTGGATATTGCAGAGGACTTGGCACGCAACAGGCTTAAGCAGATTTTTGGTGCAGAGCATGCCAATGTACAGCCTCACAGCGGTGCACAAGCCAACGCTGCAGTATATTTTGCCGTACTCAAGGCCGGCGATACCGTGATGGGTATGGATCTTAGCCATGGCGGCCACTTGACCCATGGTTCAAAAGTAAATATGAGCGGCGTGTTCTATAACTTTGTTCCCTATGGTATCAGTCAAAAAACCGGTTGTATTGATATGGAAGAAGTGCGCCAAATCGCCCTTGACTGCAAACCCAAAATGATTGTTGCAGGTGCGTCTGCCTATGCAAGAGCCATTGATTTTGCCGCCTTTCGCCGCATTGCAGATGAAGTGGGTGCCTATCTTATGGTGGATATGGCGCACATTGCCGGCCTTGTTGCCGCAGGTGAACATCAAAACCCTGTAGAATTTGCAGACTTCGTTACATCTACCACACATAAAACCTTGCGTGGCCCACGCGGAGGCATTATTCTTTGCAAAGAAAAATATGCCAAGGATATAGACAAAGCTATTTTCCCCGGCACGCAGGGTGGCCCGCTGATGCACATTATTGCCGCCAAAGCTGTTTGTTTTAAGGAGGCTTTAGAGCCAAGCTTTAAAACCTATGCACAACAAGTGCGCAAAAATGCCAAAGCTTTGGAGGAAGAATTTACAAAACTTGGTATTAACATGGTTACCGGTGGTACAGACAACCATCTTATTTTGGTAGATCTTGGCCCAAATGGCAGAACCGGCAAAGAAATGGAAGATCTTTTAGGCAGAGCTAACATTACCGTAAATAAAAACACCGTGCCGGGTGAAACCCGCAGCCCTTTTGTAACAAGCGGCATACGTGTAGGCACTGCCGCCGTTACCACGCGCGGCTTTAAGGAAGCACAAATGGTGCAGGTAGCACGTTGGTTTAAACGCATACTGGACGAAGGCGAAGCAGCCGTTGCGCCCGTGCAAGCTGAAGTCAAAGCACTTATGAAAAACTACCCGCTCTATGAATAAAGGTGGAAAACAAGCGCATATTATAGGGCTCATGGGCGAGCAAATCGCCCTTGCCTTTTTATTGCAATGCAATTATACCCACATTGCCAGTCGCTACAAAACACGCTTTGGTGAAATAGACCTTATAATGCAACAAGGCGATACCCTTGTGTTTGTAGAAGTAAAATACAGGCAAAAGGGCGAAGCGGGCGATGGTTTGCTTGCCATTACTGCCCGAAAACAAGCACGCTTTCTACAAGCCTGTGAAGAATACCTCTACCAAACAGACTGGCAAGGCCATGTGCGTATAGATGCCATAGAAATCATAGGCACACAGGTACAACACCTGCAAAATGTGATGGGAAATTAGAGAAAAAGCAAGCCAATCCATCAAGAACAAAAGCTGGCTGCCTAATCTGTTCCGTGGAATTGTGGCAAAGGCAAAAGATTTTTTACAAAACCTTATACGAGAAAAGGATATACCGCCCAAACCTATGCTTGATATTGATATGGCAGAGCTCCGTCTTATGCGAAATCTGATGATAAAGGTACAGGACAAGGCAAGGAAAATTAAAAACTTGCAGGATAAAGTTCTGCCGCAGCTGAAACAGCAGCTTGCCGATACAAAGGGACTTTTCAAAGGCAAAGAGCGAAAAGCGTTGGAGGTAAAAATCCAAAAAAACGAAGCGGATATTGCCGACAGACTGGATAAAATCCCCGACACGCTCAAAGAGGACGGTTATCCCGATGTTCAGATTTTTATGCGTACTTTCCGAGAAATGGAAAGCGTTGTGGAACAGTACAACCGTGACCTTGCCGAGTGGGAACGCCAAACCAGCAGGAAACCGACAGCCACCGCTAAAGAACAGCTCAGACCGCCCGAAAAGCAGAGCGTACTAAAACATTTACGTGAGATACAGGAACGCAACAAGCAGAAACCACCGCAAAAACAGCATAAAAAATCCTTTGACAGAGTTAGCCGATAGGCATTGAAAAACCGCCGTTATGGTGTTATCTATAGCGGCGGCATACATAATTATTTACTAACTGCAAGCGTGATTTTCATATCCTGAACATTGATAATTGTTTCCTGATTACATTTTGGACAGTAGAGAGGAAAGTTTTTTAATTCCGTGTCTTCCCGTATCATAGTACGGGTTTTATTGCCGCATACAGGGCAATATATCCATTCTGAAATAATAGTTAGCATATAATATCATCACCGCTTATCTTTATTTTCATATTCATCAAATTGTTTTGTTTTTTTCAATATCCATAGTGCGTAACTTACGCTAACAATACATAATACTGCACTTGAAATAATATGAAACTTCATTGAAGAATTCTCAACAGCAAAAACGCTCGAAGAATTTACAAAACTATGTGCAATAATACACGGCAAAAGGCTCTTTCCTTTGTAAAAAATAATCGTAAAAAGAATGCCCATTGCGATTGCATAACAAACTTGTAAGAGTGTAGGTATTAAATCTTTTCCGTTTAGTAAGTTTACAATATGTCCAATTCCAAAAGTAACACTTGAGATAACAATCGCCAACTTTACATTATCCTTGTATAATGCTTTGAACAGAAATCCACGAAAAATAATTTCTTCAATGAATCCAACGCAGAGCATACTTAAAATATATAACACAGTTTCTAAAACAGACAACTTCATCGTAACGCCATTCCACAGGTTAATACTCATAATTAGAAGTAGCGGAGTAAAATATAAGTAATTTCTAAGGCTTCCATTAAAAGAACACAGACCGTATTTTTCTTTTAAGTTGTGTTTACGCACAAAGCCTAAAAGAAGCAATGTAAAAACGATAGCAACGGGTGCAGTAATTATTTTTTCAGTGCCAAGCGAAGCAGAAAAGCTGTCAGCAACACTGAACAAAACAATATAGGAAATAATCCAAACTAATAAGAAATTTAATTCATTTTTCTTATATAAACGATACATTATAATCTTCCTTTTAATGAATAAATTATTCCATCAAATACCAACTCTAAATCAGATATAATCGTCTGCTCGTCATAGGTTATTTCGTTATTTGCAAACATACTTGCATATCCGTGTGCAATCAAAAACAATGAACGAAAAATAGTTTTTGCTTGTTCTGTATTGATCCCTGCCTCTTTACTGAGTGTAGCTATAATAGGCTGTAATTCTTCAGAATTTATCAACTCAGAAATGTTTTTTCCTTTAAACTCATTTGTTTGAAAGAGAAACCGAAACAAATTTTTCTCTGTTTCAGCAAAGCGTATATAATTCAGTCCAATATTTTTCATCGGATTTTCACTCTGAATATTAGTTATATATTCGGAATGATATTCATCTGCCTTAACATATACAGTTTTTTTCAATTCCTCTATTGTTTTAAAATGATACATAACAGGTTGAGTGGAACAGCCTAATTTTTTTGATACAGTTCGTGCATTGATATTTTCTGCTCCTTCACTTCGTGCTATCTCAAATGCCGCATCTATAATCATCTCTTTTGTAATTTTCACCTTTGGTGGCATTGTTTTCACCTCTTCATCATTTTATAACTACAGTTATATAACAGTAATTATAATTAAAAGAGAGCTTTTTGTCAAGTTTGGTAACGAAACTAAAATAAAAATAAGCGGCAGAGCTTTTACCCTCTGCCGTCTTTATCTACTTATCCGAAGATAATTTCCTTATTCAAAATCTCCCTTGCACACGCTTGTATATTATTCATTCTCTGCACCCACTCTAAGGCGTTTTCCGACTTTAACTGTTCTGTTATGCCCTGCGACTGTTTCATCTGTTCCACAAGCCTTTCAAAGCGTTCCTCCGTCTGTTTATCGACATCGACAAGTATTCATTTAACTTACCACTTGTGAGCAGCGTAGTGTAAAATATTTTGTTATGTTTCTGTAAATAGCGTTTGTGTCGCTGTTCCCATAAGCCGATAGGCTTGTGTTATTTTTCGGTTGGTAATGTAAGACAAGGAATATAATAATCTCCTTGTAGTTCATACCACAGACCGTTGTTTTCATCATAAATATACTTTTCTATTAAAAAATCCTCCGTTATAATATATTCGCATATATGTCACAGTTCTCCGATTGCCACACTCTGTTATATCTTGTTATCAGATTTTCTTGCCCTTGAATTTGCCCTTATGAGCAATCAGGGAAAGAGTAAACTTGTGTGAAATCATATAAAGAGATAAGGCGAACACATTGCGATAAATCCTTTATTTTCAAGGCTTTTGGAGGATTTTATTGATAATCTACGGAGAGCAATAATCACTCATAATTTTATGGTTTTCAAATTCCAATTTATTTCACAATCCTTTATTATATTGTAATCTTAAACGCTTTAACCTTGCCGGCTTAGTTATGCCATTTTGCAGTGTAACATTTCAAGAGCTTGCCTTGTTGGAGGGATATGAAAAGGCGAAAAGAAACAGATTTCAAATATCAAAGTATTGATTTTTCCCTACATCACGCTTTGGTATACAAAAAGCAGACTGTATAGGTAATATGCTTTTTCTAAACGATTTGCAAAATGCAGAAGTTCTGTTCCATTGCTTCCACTTGGGCAAAGGGTAACGGCTTAGCCTATTCATAAAACAGCGTACCTTTTTTATGCTCCAAGCCAAGTGCAAAAGGATTATTTTCTTAGTGTTATCGGCTTTATAAGCAAATGACAAAGCTTTATGATGGCAAAACTAAAGCATATAAAAAAGCTTTAAAGTTCACTTCAAGTTGTATTATGATGTATAATATAGAAAAGCGAGGAGGTTTTCAATGGAAAATTTTAATTTTTATTCTCCCACATACTTTGCCTTTGGCAAAAAGCGTGAAAACGATTGTGGTGCGTTGGTAAAACAATTTGGCGGCACAAAGGTGCTTGTACACTTTGGGGGTGGCTCTGTGGTGCGCTCCGGCTTGCTTGCAAGGGTGGAAGAATCCTTGAAGGTCGCCTCTATCCCCTATGTAGAACTGGGCGGTGTACTACCCAACCCAAGAAGTGGCCTTGTGTATGAAGGCATAGCGCTTTGTAAGAAAGAAAATGTAGACTTTATTTTGGCTGTGGGTGGCGGCAGCACCATAGACTCTGCCAAAGCCATTGCCGCAGGCGTGGTATACGATGGCGACTTTTGGGATTTTTATGAAGGCAAACGTATAGAACAAGCCTTGCCTATTGGCACTGTGCTTACCATTGCCGCTGCCGGCAGTGAAGGTTCCCCCGACTCTGTAATCACCTTAGAGGACGGTATGCTCAAACGCGGTGCATCCGGTGATGCTATTCGCCCTAAGTTCTCTGTACTAAACCCGGAGCTTACAGCCACATTGCCCGCTTACCAAACCGCCTGTGGTATTACCGATATTATGGCTCACCTGTACGAGCGTTACTTAACCAACACCAAAGAGGTGGAAGTAACCGACCGTATGATAGAGTCTTTACTGCTTACATTAAAGACCCAAGCGCCTAAGCTTATGGCAGACCTTACCAACTATGAAGCCCGTGCCAATATTCTTTGGGCCGGTATGGTGGCGCACAACAATGTGGTTGGTGTTGGCCGCAGCCAAGACTGGACAAGCCACCAAATAGAACATGAACTTTCTGCCGTATACGATTGTGCCCACGGCGCCGGCCTTGCTGTAACCATGCCAGCCGTATTCACCTACAATTTACAACATGATGTAATGCGCTTTGCACAAGTGGCAGTGCGTGTTTGGGGCTGCGATATGGACTTTGCAAACCCGGAACGCACAGCCAAAGCCGGTATCAAAGCATTACAAAATTTTCTTATAAGCATTGGCATGCCCAAAAACTTTGCAGAGCTGGGTGCAAAGGAAGAAGATATTGCAAAAATGGCCTATACCTGCTGTTATGGCAAAGGCAATGGCAGCGGCCAAATTGGTGGCTTTGTGCGTTTAAACCAACAAGATGTAGAAGCCATTTACAAACTCATGCTATAGGTCATATATATAAAATCAACATTGCACAGGGTTCACAAAACGCATCCCGTTTGAGCCGACCCATAGCATTGTAGAGGCAGGCAAAAGCAAGCAATGTAGAATGCAGCCATAAGAACGGCACCGTCGCTGCTTTGTTTTCTGTAAATTTTTGGCGTAAAACAAGCCCAATCAAAAAAACCGGCAACGCAATGTTGTCGGTTTTTTGTATGTAAACAGTTGTTGTTGTTTATTTCCCTATGGGCAAGCCGTCTGTTTTCTGTACTTCTTCCCCCTCTATAATATAGTTTAAAAAGTGCCATATATATTCTTTGGTATCAAGCTCAGCATAGCAATTGCCGTGCAAAAAGCGCAAAGCAATGAGGGCTTTTTTACGCTTGCCGGTATCATATAGCTTTATATCTGCATCGGGGAAGGTTATAGTAAAGATAGGCTCGCCGGTGGGCTTGCGCACGCCTCGTATAGGTGCGCTGATATAATCTATCAATTTATCTATTTTGCCTTCATCTGTAACACTTTACCATTACTATATTGCACATACAAAGGCATATCCAAGGCACGAATATAGTTTTGTATAATTGCCAAGCTTTGTAAGTATACATATTTTTGGCGTTCTAAGCGCATAGCCCATACTGCCAAAGAGAGCAGCAGCACAAACACAATCAACGGCGGGAGTATATATTTCAAAAGGGATTTAGACATAAAGGCGCCTCCTTCCACTATGTATACTGTTTATTCTATTTTCAGTATAGCATGTACCCCCCATTGTCAATGATTTATATTTTCAGGCTGGGTGTGCAATGAAACAGGTGTTATATAAGCCCCTACTACGCTATAACATAGCTTTATAATCCCCCAGTCAAACGCAAGCGTTTGACTGCCCCCTTTACACAAGGCGGCCTTTCCGGTTGAATTTTTGATTTTGAGCAAGTGCATAAAATAGCCTGTTTGCCCAATGTTTGTATGGCTTTATGGCTCTTCAAAATTCCAAAACGCACCCAATCTTTCTAAATTGTAACTATTATTTAATATTTTTTATTAAAGCTGGAACATTTTAATGATTCACATCGTTATATGTATATCTGAAGCTTACGAAAGGAGTAAACAATATGAAGAAACTGTTGGCTTTTGCACTGCTTTGTGTATGCCTATGCTTTGGCACAATGTTTGCCCATGCGCAAGAACAAACCGTTGTGGAGCATAAGGGGGATATATATCAAGTATATTTACAAGCCTTGCAAAAATACAATATAGAAACGCAACAGTGGGAAGATATTATGCCCCTGCCTGTAGAAGAGTATGCAAGAAATCAACTTATAGATGTCAATGGTAAATTGTATTTAGCAATTCACGACAATTATACAGATTACAAAATTTTTGAAATTCATTTGCAGGATAAAAAAACTGTGCCTGCCTTTCCCTTTATGCGTGAAATCAAAGAGGCCTTTATAGAGCAAATTGCCATAGGCCCCAAAAACATCTATGTGTTTACCAGGCAATATTTAGAAACCGGCAGTAAAAGCGTGCTTCATCGTTATAGTCATGACGGCGTAGAAACCGGCAGCATACGTGTGGCAGAAGAAGATCTTGCCACTTTCGGTATCTATCAAGATGATGTGTATATCGCCACGGTGAGTAATGGTATACAAATTTGGAAAGATGATGCACTCATTTCTTACAGCCGTACAGAAATGCCAAAGCAACTTGTAAACTGTATCTACAACAGTGCAGACGACCACTTCTATTTGTACGATGCAACCTATATATATAAGTATGAAAAAGATCATACATTAAAGAAAATTGCCGTGCATAACGAAGGCGAACTTGGCAATGCTATGATTATATGCAATAACCAGATTTGGATGGCAAACAGCGCCACCGAAAAAGGCAAAATAGAAATGTTCCCCTATGCGTTGGACGGCAAAGTAGAAGAAACCGGTCTTATACATGTACAAGGTGCATTTAAAGCAAGCGATTTAAACCGTTTTAATCATAGCAATACAGAAAAGCTGCTTGCAGTATTTGCAGAGCCGGATAGTAATGCAGATGTGCAAATCTATGAAAGCAGCCAGAACGTGTTTAAAAATCAAAGCGCTGCAGATTTGCTTGATTTATCCAAAAGTGAAAAATTACAAAGCTACTATAAAAAGCTGTACCCTTTTATAGCAGAAAAAGCAAAGGTAAACGATAAATATTTGTTACTGCCATACAATATTTTTAATTATGATTACGATTCTATTTCTATTTTTAACCTTGGCATTTATGCAGAGCACGCAAAGCACTTGCAAATACCTACACAATATGCAAGCTATAAGGAATTTATAGATACCATGCTTAAAGTGTTGCAAGAAAACCCAAACTTGCAGGGCATAGATGTATATAGCTACCAGCGTATCAAAGCCAGTATCAAACAGCTGGCAGCACTGCAATATAAAAGCTTAACCACAGAGCAACAACAATATATAGCGGATCTTTACGCCGGCCTGGATGCTATGCTGAAGCTGGATTATAACCGTGAGTCCTATCCGAATTTGATTACGATTCAATACGATTTATTGGAACGTACCAATGGCTATGTGCCGTTAAACTTAAAGTTGGATAAAAACGGAAAGTATTCCCAAGCTGCCTATTTGGATCTTATCTGTATAAATAAAAATGCACCACAGGCCATTGCTTTTGTAGAGTATTTGGTAGAACAACAGAATATTTCAAACCAAGCCAAACTGTTCCAAGATTTTAGCGTGCCCAAGAATATGCCTTACGATCCAAGGCTTAGCAAGCTAAAAGAATACCAAGACCATGTTAATGAAATTAAAATTATAGATTATGCATACCTGCAACAAGACACAGGTATGCAAGACAATGGTTAATTTTTAGGAGGACCCATGAAAAAACTTATTTCTTTATTATTGTGTGCAATGTTACTATTGCCTACCATGGCAGTATTTGCTGCCGAAACAGACTCTGCATTGCAAGCAGAAAATCAGATACATATTGCCAACGGTGAAATGGCTATTGTAAGCGGTGCCATACCGGCAGAAGAAGGCTTGCGTATAGACAGCGTATTTGTGCACAACGGTGCATTGTATGGCATTGCACGCGGCAAATTTTTGCTGAAACAAAAAGATGCTCAAAGCTTTGCTACGGAAGCTATTGTTCGTTGTTCCAAATTACAAGACGATGGGGAAAGCTATATTACCCACCTTATCAGCGATGGCGAATATATTTATAGTATGCAAGGCAATGCTATTTATCGTGGTAAGATGGAAGGCACAGAAATTGTTTTAGACGAATATTACAAACCACAACTTAAAGACAGCTATTTAGCAAATCATAGTGCCTTTATACGCAATGGCGACTTATATACCGAAGTATTTGCAGACGATGGCGGCAATGGTATTGCCGTGATCAGCCTTAGCAATAAGAACATAGAAATTATTAAAAACAAAAAAGAAGATATTTATATAAGCCGTATATCTCAAAATAAAGATGGTGTGTTTGGCTTAGACAGCAAGAACATTCTTGTATGGAACAAAGGCGAATGGAACCCTATTTTTACCACCAAAGACGAAAAAATGTACATGGATAGCTACCAGGCTGTTTACCATGCCCCAAGCGATAGCTACTACCTGGCAGGAAACACCATGCTCTACCGTGTAAAAGATGGTAATATGGAGCCTGTAAGCGTGCTTTCTGTACTTAGCCCCTCTGCAATCGGTTTTTTAGATGATAATACCCTATTCATTCAAAGCGATCAAAGCATAGAACTTAAAAACATCAATGAACTTAAAATGCCGGAACGCACATTGCGCATTGCCGGCCTTATGGATAACAGGCTCTTGCGCATGTATAATAAAGCAAACCCGGATTTTCCTGCCGTTATTGTAGATGGCTGGAGCGAAAACAGCCAAGAAGCTGCCCTTGCCATGAAAGGCGACCAAAAAGCGGATGTATATATGGGTGAACTCAATCAACAAGTACCGTCCCTCATTAAACATAGCTATGTAGAACCTTTGGATGCTTATCCGGAAATGGCAGAAATCTATAATAGAATGCGCCCATACTTGCAAAAAAATATGCGTGTGAATGATGCGCTCTATATGTTGCCTTACAATGTGTATAGCTATAACTGGGATTTAAAAACCAACTACTATGCATATAATGTACAAGATTGGGAAGCATTGGGCTTAACCGAAGAAGATGTTCCTAAAACCTACCTTGATTTTGTAAAATTGGTAGATAGACTTTACCAAGAACATGCAGAAGAAATGGAAGAACAACATTCCAAGTTCTTTGATGACTATTATAGCCGTGGCTTTGAAAACAAAATACGTGTATTAAACCAAACCATTATTACTGCCAAACAACAAGGCCAACAACCCAACTTTGATACCCCTGCCATGAACGAGCTTTTTGAAGCGATCAACCAGAACACAGCTTTTAAAGAATTACACCAAATTGCAGAAGATGGCGATTATGGCGAAGGTTTAGACCATAGTTTATTTATCCAAACCGAAGATGTGGTTGATGTTCCACAAGGCTACAAACTAATGCCACTTACCTTAGAAGCCGGCCAAGAAAACTACATTGTAGCTACTGCCACCGTATTCTATGTAAATGCACTTTCTGATAATAAAGCACAAGCAGTAAAATTTATTGCTACAGCTATGAATAATTTGCCTGAAAGAAATCAAGCCTTTATCTATGCAGATAAAAACGAACCTGTAAAAAACAAATCTTTTGAAACCTTTGCAAAAATAAGAAAAGATGGTATTGCACTGTTGGAAAAAGAAATTGAAGAAGATAAACAAAATGGTGGCAAACAAGTAAAATCATTAACCGAAAAATTGGAAGCAATGCAAACAGATTTGAAATATTTTGAAAACAACAGCTATATTCTAAGCCCGGAAGAAATGGAACTTTTGCAAGCCCAACAAAATAATATCGTACTTGTAAATCACGGTCTTGCCGATTGGCGCAACGAGCAAATGTCTCAGTTACTAAGCCGTTTGCAAGAAAATGAAATCAGCACCAAGGAATTCTTAACCGAACTCAATCGTATATTTAATATGATGGAGCAAGAAGAACAATAACACTATTCTCCCTTCCTTTACCCCTAACGCAAGTTAGGGGTTTTATGTTGCGCTTTTTTGTGTTCTTTGTGGGGCGTTAAATTGTATTGCATGGAGATAGATATGGTTTAAAGTAAAAGTATAATAAATATTAAAGGGGTAGACTATGAATCTAAACATTCCATTTACAGCAGAAGAACTGCAAGAGGTGGAAGTACACGCCAAACGCTATCATCTTTCTTTAGAAGAGTATATTCGTGAATCCATTATATTCTAAAAGGCTTATGCGAACTATACGTGAAACGAGCAAAAAGGAAGGCTTAACAGAAGAAGAGTACAAAGCAAGACTTGTAGAACTTAATGCAACTTATGACGGAGAGCCATATTAAAATACATATATAGATTTTGTGCTAAATTTTTTGTTGTATTTTACAAATTGATGTGCATTATATATTGACATTTTATTAACTATAATGTATGCTACAAATGATTTTTTCATTTAGAAATAGCGATATAGGAATTTTTCCCCATGGTTTTATCTATGAATAGATTGCTGTTTCATAATTCTCTATTTTATTTTTTATGAAAAGAGAGCTGACTTTTTATCGGCTCTCTTTTTGTGTGCAAAAATGCTTTTTATATATTTTAAACGGTAGGCTTTGCTTTAGCTACCGCTTGCGTAGGGATTGCCATGCTTATGGTGTGTAGGGGCTTGGATTATGTGAAATGTTGCACTTTAAATAAAAGCGTATTACAAGTAACAACTACATAAAGTGAAAACAATCTATTTTAAGCATACACCCAACTTCAAAGCGTTAAGCAAAAAGTCCGCCTTGTGTAAAGGGGGCTGTCAGCGAAGCTGACCGGGGGATTGAAAAGCTGGGTTAGGGTGTAGTAGGGGCTTGAAAGATACTTTGTAAAAATACAAAACCCTATCCGTTTTCAATTTTTTTGATTTTAGCCGTTCGTTTACACACAATAAAAATCCTCCATAAAATATATTAGATAAGTTGCTTAGAAAGCAAAAAAATCCACCGTACATAAGTACGGTGGATTTGAGTGTTATTTGATTTGGCTTTTGTCTAAGCTATCCAAGTATTGTTCCAATACAGGGGTAATTTGAGCAATGCAACCGGCTTTGAATGGGTTGTTAAGGCCACATTCTGCAAGCAATTCTGTAAACGGAACTTGGCCGGCACGTGCGCAAATGCGCTTGTAGCTTTCCCATGCTTCAGCGTGGTTCTTTAAATCCCATACGAAATATTGGAAGGCAACCACTTGGCTAATGGTGTAGTCAAGGTAGTAGAAAGGCATAGCGTATACATGGTGTTGTTTTTGCCATCTGCCACCGTTTTCAAGATAGGTGAAGCCGTCGTAGTTGATGTGTGGCAAATATTTCTTTTCAATTTCTCTATAAGCGGCACGGCGTTCTGCAGGGGTAGCATCTGGGTTGAGGTATACCCATTCTTGCAATTCGTCAATGCTTGCGCCATAAGGTAAGAATTGTAATGCAGCCACTACATGGCTGTAATAGTATTTTTGGGTGTCTTTGCCAAAGAATTTTTCCATCCAAGGATGTGTGAAAAATTCCATACTCATGGAGTGAATTTCTGCCACTTCCATGGTGTATTCGCCAAGGTCGCTTGGTTCAAGGTTGCGCACGGTGTAGCCTTGGAAAGCGTGGCCGGCTTCGTGGGTAAGAACATCTACATCGCCGGAAGTGCCATTAAAGTTACTGAAAATGAATGGTACTTTATAGTCTTGAATTTGTGTCATGTAGCCACCACCGCGTTTGCCGGGTTTGGTGGTTAAATCCATCAATTCTTGGTTGATCATGGTGTTAAAGAATTCGGCTGTTTCCGGGCTTAATTCTTCATACATTTCTTTGGCACGTGCTACCAAGTATTCTTCTTCACCAACGGGTTTAGGGTTGCCGCTCAAGAATTCTAAGGTATAGTCATAGTATTTCATATCGGCAATACCAAGGCGTGCGGATTGTTCTTTATAGAGTTTTTGTGCAAGCGGCACTACAGAATCTAAGATTTGTTTTCTGTATACACGTGCATCTTCAAAGTTCCAGTCGGTTCTGCCCATACGAGCATAGGCGAGAGGAATAAAGTTTTCAAAACCAAGTTTTTTGGCAATTCTATGGCGTATTTTTACAAGCTTGTCATACAATTCGTCCAATTGGTCTTGGTGTGCAC
>JAEWXD010000029.1 GCA_023396045.1 Bacillota bacterium
GTTTGTACATCTTGTAAATTAGGGTTAATAATGCGAATTTCAAACTGAGGGTTAATATTTACAGCGCCCTGCATTTGACTGGCTGCAATAAAAATTTCATAATTGCTGGCATTATTATCCACCGCTGTGGCATTTAAGCTATAGCGTGTTCCATCGTTTTGTAAGGAGATACCGGTGGTGTAGCCTTTGTCTGTTTTTGCAAAACGGCTGCGCATATGTTTTTCCGCATTTTGCAGGGCTTCTAAATTCAACTGTATATTGTTTGGTTCTTTTGCTAAAATTTCTGCTTGCTTTGCATCTACAGCATTTTCGCTAAACAATATGTTTTGAAAAGCTTCGTCTGCCTTACCGCTTTGCTGTTGATGAAAAGCAGCCTGTGCCAATTTTACAGCAGCCTCGGTTTTACCGCCAAACTTGCCATCTGCGCTTTTTAAATAACCAAGTTCTACCAAACGCTCTTGCAAGGCTTGTACGGCTTGGCCTTTGCTGCCCCTGCCTAAACTTTGATACACATTGTTGTTGGGCGCGATAGCTTCTGTGTTATCCTCACCGCTTGTATCTTCTGTTTCTTCCACTTCTTCGGTATTTTCAACTTCCGGTGTGGTGCTTGGCGTGGCTTCCAATAATTTTACAACATCGCCACGAATATAGCCCTTCTTGCCTTTATGTTCTATAAAATACCAAATTTGGCCTTTTAGTTCCTGGCTATCGCCCACAATATTGAGCACATTGCCACGCACTACACGGAACAGCACTTTACCTTGTGGTGTTTCACGCACATTTACTCTACGATTGAGCACTTTTACCTGCCCTTCCGACACTACAGGCAATGGGGTAGCTTCTACCGCTTCGCCCAAAATCTCTTCGGCAGGGGTTTCTTCTGATGTTTGTGTTGCTGCATTCGGTTCTTTTTCCGAAGCTTCTTCGCTTGATTCGGAAGTTTGTTCTGCAGGTGTTTCTGCTGTTTTGCCGGTTTCTGAGCTTTCTTCTAAGGTAAATAAAATTGGGCCGGCGTTTTGTTCCGTAGGGGCTTGGGCTGTATCCTCACCCAAAAGAACCGGTTCACCCATAGCGCCGGTTACAATATCCGCAAGAGCGGTGATATTTTCTTCTGTATAAACGGTTTCACCGTTTTCAAAATAGGCATGCACTTGTAAGCCTTCGCTACCGGCGGTTTTAGCATAGCTGTTAAGTGTTGGAAAATGTTGTACAACGGTTTTCAGTGTTTGCAACACAGTATTTACATCACTATTTTGTGGCATAAAGGCTACATGTGTTTGATCCACTGCAAGCAGTAAGCCGGTGCCGGTAATAAATACTTGGGCTTTGCCATCCTGCAAACTGTTTTTGGATATACCCAACATATTGTTCTTGGCTTGGCTATTTGGCAAGGCTTCTGTGAGCAGTTGCAGCATTGCATCCCAAGCAAACTGTTTATGAATAACCCTTTCTGCGGCAGTTGTGGTGGTAATTTCTATATTGCTTTGCTCGTTTGTTGGCCTGTCGGACAGAACATAGCCATTGTCTTGCACGGTAAGCATAAATTTACGGCCATTATAGATGGGGTTTTTCGCATCTGCTGTAGTGTCATAATTATCTGCACCTGCTTTTTGTGCCGCATAATTTTGCATGGTGCTATCTTTATGGAAATTAAAAATTTCATGCTGAACCAATATTTGATTGAGCAGGTTCTTTGCACCCGCTTCGTTTAGATTGTCAAAATGAGCAACACAATAGGCGAGTGCTGCGTTATAGAACTCGTTTTGTTCAGCGTTTTCAAAGCTTTGATTGAGCAAGGTTTGCAAAGCCTGCACATAGGATTCTCTACCGGCGGGCTCTTTATACAAAAATTGTAAAGCGGTGCCGCGCTCAATCCATGCACCATCGTGGGCATCATAGGCAAGGGAAATACTGGCATCTATATTGGGGTTGCTTGCTTTTAAAGCAGCCTTTACAATATATTCCGTTTGACCCTCGCCGGGTTTTTCCGGAAAAGCATCTGCTTTTTCTAAGGTATAACCAAAGCCGGTATACACCTGCAAGTTTTTTTCGCTGATAATATCCAAACTATCGGCCTGTGCAATACTAAACAATAAAATACTACAGAGCAATAGTGAAATCCATTTTTTCATTGTACCCCTCCTATAATGAAGTGTTTCTATAGTGTAAGTATAAAAGTTTTTGCCTTTGGTGTCAATTTACAAAGTCTGCCTTAATATAACGAATCAAAAGCATTTTTGCTTGCATTAAGCAATAATTTGTATAGTAAGATGGCTTTGTTTTGCATAGCTTTCTGCATAACTCCCTGCATACACCTGTAATACAGCTTGGGGTGCAAACGCCAATTCCCCTATGCTTTGCAAAGCTTTGGGCAATTGCAAAAATGCAATTTTGGGGCTGGCTTTAAACGCAAAAGCCCCAATGTGCTCCACAGTATCCGGTATTTGAATATTTGTAAGCTCTCTGCAGGCACGGAAAGCCGAATCTGCAATATTTTGTAGGCCTTGGGGCAAATGCACGCTATGCAAAGCATAACACCTGCCAAAAGCGGCTTCCCCTATGCTTCTTATTTGTGAGGGAATTACTACTTCTTCCAAACACTCACATTCATAAAAGCTAAGTTCTCCTAACATTTTAAGGCTGGAAGGCAAACGCACCTGCCTTAGATTTTTACATTGGAAGAAATTATTGACGCCCAAATAGGCTATGCCTTCGTGCAAAACAGCTTTTTCCAAACCCGCACAGCCCATAAACGCACCATTGCCTACATGCTCCACAGTTCCCGGCACATCAATGCCTGTTAGGCTCTTACATTCACAAAAAGCTTTGGTACCAAGCGTTGCAAGGTTGGGGGGCAGTTGTACCTTCT
Source organism: Bacillota bacterium (assembly GCA_023396045.1). GTDB lineage: Bacteria > Bacillota > Clostridia > Christensenellales > Aristaeellaceae > JAAZPT01. The sequence continues at coordinate 2,870 of JAEWXD010000029.1, forward strand.
GCAAGGCGGTACACTTCCAAAAAGCGCACACACCTATACTTTTCAGGCTCTGTGGCAACTCTATTTTATGCAGGTGCGTACATTCCATAAAGGCTCTATAGCCAATGCTTTCTATGCCTTCCGGCAAAATCACTTCCTGCACAGAGCTTGTGGCAAATGCCATGTCGCCTATCTTCTGTACGGGTAGATTGTCTATGGTAGCAGGCACTTGCACAAAGCTTTCTGTGCCTATAAATTTATCTATTACCACGCAATTGTTTTCTATGTGGTATTGGTATTGTTTCATACATACTCCTGTTTGCCTTATGGCAATGTATTTTGATTTGTTGGGAATACCCTCTTTAGTGTAAAGTACCCACTTAAAAAAAGATAGCGTTTTGAGCTACCTTTTACAAATTGTTCATTTTTATATGGTTTGCAGATTTTGCCTGCACATTTGTACAAACTCTTCCCTTGCGGCCTGGGGTGCAATGATTTCTATTTGCCCGGCAAATTGAAACACCCAACTATAAAATTGTGGGCTTTTGGCTGCCAATACATAAGCTCTAAAATATTCTTCCCCTACGGGTTCAACTTTAAAGCTCATACCAAACTGGGCAATAAAATGTGTCATCATGCTTTGGTGAGCATACAGCACAAAGTCAGTTGCTTCTCCACCAAAAAGGGTAAAAGCCTGCTTGCTGAAGTTATTAAAACAACTTTTTTCCGGTGCTTTGCCACCCTCTAAAAACGCTATGTCCTTCATGCGTTCTATGCAATAGGTTTCTACTTTGTTATGCGTTTGGCAATAGCCTACTACATAATAATGTTTACCGTTCCACAGCATACCATAGGGGTTCATAATGGTTTGCTGGCCACCGTTGCGCAACATACGACGCTTTGTATTGCTAAAATCAAAAAAAGTGAAGGCTATTTTTTGCCCTTTATTGATGGCTGTATTGATACTTTCTATATGGTTGTACAGGTCGGGGTTATCAAAGCATTGGCTTTGATTTGCAAATAAATGCTCTACAGCTTCACCAGACAGGCTGATTTCTGAAAACACAAGCACTTGCTTTATTAGTTCGGCGCGCTCTTTTTCTGTGATATATTTGGCCGTGCTGATGGCGCTCTGTAATATTTGGGTTTGCCTTTTTGTAAATATCTTTTTACCCCAATAATAGTGGTTGCTTTGGCTTCTATCTATACAAATATCCGCACCCATTTCTATAAGGGTATCCAAATCATCTTTTAAAGTTTTACGGTTGGCAGAAACCCCATTTGCTTCAAGCATTAACAAAAGGTCGTTTGTGGAAACACTGTGGTTTAAATCTGTATTATAAAACAAATATTTACCAAGTTCTAAAATTCGGTTTTTATTACTCATGGAATCAACTCCTTATTTTAATTTTACACTAAAATAATGAAATTACAATAAGTTTGTTATATATTCGGTGATATATAAAAGCTTGAATACCTATAAATAATATCAAAGTTATAAAGAATAATATAAATAAGTAATACAATATATACCAATAATAGCTAAAATAAGTTTATATTTTTTTAATTTATATATATGAAAACAACACTATTTATAGAAATATATAATGGATTTTATTTTATTTATAAAATTTTACGATTCACATAAATATCCTTGCTATTTTATTTTAATACCTCTATACTGAAAGGGAAATAGTCCCCAAAGGAGAAATACAATGAAAAATTTTAGATTTTTAGCACTTGTTTTGGCAGTATTATTACTTGCCGGCAACGTGCCATTTGCACAAGCAGAACAGGCTTTTGCAGGCAAAACCATGATGGTACTTGCAACCAGCGAAAAATATTCTGTTTTGTTTGATGAATTTACAAAGCTCACCGGCGCAAAGGTAGAATTCCTATCAAAGAGCAGCGGTGAAGTTTTGGCAGAAGCAGAAGCCAGCGGCAAAGCCATGGCAGATGTTTGGTTTGGCGGTGGCCTTGATGCATTCATGGCAGCCAAAGAAAAAGGCCTTTTAGAAAACTATGTTAGCCCTAACGCAGAAGATATCCCTGCAGAATACAAAGATGCAGAAGGCGCTTGGATTGCCAAAGGCTTAACCGTGGTTGGTTTTCTTGTAAACCCAACCGTGTTGAAAGAAAAAGGCTTAGAAGTACCTACCACTTGGGCACAACTTGCAGACCCTAAATACAAAGACGAAATTATCATGAGCAACCCGGCCATCAGCGGCACCAACTATGCAGCTGTAAAAGGCCTCTTAGATCTATTTGGTGAAGAAGAAGGCTGGAAATATTGGGAAGCATTAAACGAAAACATTCCTTTCTACGGCAAACGTGGTAAAGACCCACAAGAAAAAACCGTAGCCGGCGAATTCAGCATTGGTATTATCCCTGCAGACAAATCCGGTTTTGATGTAGCTGCAGACAATAACTTGCAAGTAGTATACCCAACCGATGGTATTCCATGGGTTCCGGAGGGTGTTGCTATCTTTAAGGGCGACAATACTGAAGTAGCAAAAGCCTTTATTGACTTTATGCTTACCCCTGAAGCACAAGCTATGATTGCTGAACTGGACGGCAAAGACAGTGCTCAAATTGTAAAACCAGGCGTAAAAGGCTTTGAACTCGGCTTGCCGGTAGAAAGCTTAATTAAACAAGACCTTTCTACTTTTGGCAGCCAAAGAACAGCCATTCTCGAAAGATTCTCCAAAATGGCAGACGCTAAGGAAAGTAAATAATGAAACATAAATGGCATAAGGCGTTGGATATATTACTTGCTACAGTTTTGGCTGTGGCTGTGGTGGTATTCATACTTATGCCATTTTTATTTGTGTTGCGTGGTGCGTTTTTACATCAAGGTCAATTTGGGCTTGGCAACTTCATGCTTATAAAGTGGCGAAGTGCTGTAAATTCACTGCGCATGGGTGCGCTTACATCTCTGCTGTCCACTACTGTGGCAGGGTGCATAGCGCTCTTTTTATATATTCATCAAAGCAAATTAAAGCAAGTGATATTGGTGGTTTTGGCCATTACCATGATAAGCCCCCCCTTTGTAACGGCTTTAAGTTACATTAACCTCTTTGGCAGACGAGGGCTTATTACCTATCGTTTGCTTGGTTTATCCATTTGGCCCTATGGCCTATGGGGCATTGTGCTGATGCAAACGCTCTCCGACATCAGCATTAACACGCTGATATTGTTTAGCTTTATGCAACAAATAGATAGAACACAAATAGACGCCAGCCAAAGTTTAGGCGCAAAAACCAACCACATTATTGTGGATATTTTGTTTCCCCACATGAAAAACGGCTTGCTGACCATTGCCGTTCTCAGCTTTTTGCGCTCTGTGGCAGACTTTGGTACGCCCTCTGTAATTGGTGGTGCATATAATGTACTTGCCACCGATAGCTATTTTGCCGTAATCGCCGAGGGCAATATAGGCAAATCCGCCGCGATCAATGTACTGATACTTTTGCCCTCTATATTTGCATTTTCTATTTACCAAAAAAACATTAAAAATACAGCACCTGTGGGGCACGGCTCTTATACATCAGGCACCAACCTTGCGCCAAAAGGCTTATTGTACAGGCTGTTTGCAGGCATTAGTATATTTTTTATACTGTGGCTGGGTTTACAATATTGCTCTATTGCACTCAGTGCATTTACCACCATGCGCAAAGGTATATTTGTGTTTACCTTAGACAACATTAAAAATACGCTGCCCCACATAAACAGCAGTGTATGGCGCAGTATTGTGTATAGTTTAATTTCTGCCGGCCTGGGTAGTGTATTGGGCTTGTTGATTGCTTACTATTTAAAAATACGCAAAATGAAGTTGTTTGCCTTGATAGACACCGTTGCCACACTGCCCTATATTATCCCGGGCACATTTTTTGGCCTTGGGTATTTAATGTTTTTCAGCAAGCCCCCCATTATGATAATGGGCACAGCCGCCATCGTAGTGCTAAACATTGTGTTTAAGCAATTGCCTTTTTCTACCAAAATGGGCAATACAGCCATGGCAGATATTGGGCAAGATACCTTGCATTCTGTAAAGGATTTAGGTGGCAGCCGCATCAACGAAATTGTGGATATTGTGTTCCCCCTGTGCAAACCGGCTTTGGGTGTTAGCTTTATCAACGCCTTTACCACAACGATGACCACCGTAGGTAGTATTATATTTTTAATTTACCCCTCCCAAAAGGTGCTTACCATTGTGATGTATGATGTAATACAAAGTGGCAAGTATGATGTAGGCTCTGTAATTGCACTGCTCATTATACTAATTTGTATGCTTGTAAACGGCCTGTTTTTACTGTTGCAAAGAAAGCGCAAACATTCCTGATATATGGAGGAAGCATGTTTTTAGAACTCAAAAATATTAGCAAAAGTTATAGCCAAGGCGTGGTGGTAAACAATGTCGGTTTTTCGCTTGCAAAGGGGGATATGCTTTGTTTGCTTGGCCCTTCCGGTTGTGGCAAAAGTACCATACTGAAAATGATAGGCGGTTTTGTAAAGCAAGACCAAGGCCAAATTATTTTAGACGGTACAGACATTGGCAAACTACCCCCGGAAGAGCGAGATGTAGCCACGGTGTTTCAAAGCTATGGCTTGTTTCCCCACATGAATGTATTGGACAATGTTTGCTACGGTTTAAAAATGCGCAAAATAAAAAAGGCAGAGCGCAAGGCGCAGGGTATGGAAATGTTGAAAACCATTGGCCTTGCCCACTATGCAACCAAGGAAATTGCCAAACTCAGTGGTGGCGAACAACAGCGTGTAGCACTGGCAAGAGCTTTGATTATTAAACCGAAGCTATTGCTGCTGGACGAACCTCTTTCTAACTTAGATGAACGCTTGCGCCTTTCCATGCGTGAAGAAATTAAACGTATACAAAGGCAATTTCACATTACTGCCATATTTGTAACCCACGACCAGCAGGAAGCCTTTGAAATTGCAGACCAAATACTGCTGCTCAACAAAGGGGAGCTTATGCAACAGGGTTCGGCAGAAGATTTATATAGAAAGCCTCAAAACGAGTTTGTACGCCATTTTATTGGCAGTGCCAACCATTTGCCCAATACATTTATTCGTAAAGAACAAATTGTATTTTGTGAAAAAGGCGAAGATACCATGGAAGCAGAGGTATTGCAACACTTGTTTTTGGGTGAAAAAATAAAATATACATTGCAATGCCCCTTGGGTGTAATTGAAGCTGTGGAGTTAAGCTCTGCCCCTTTGCGCCGGGGTAAAGTATATATTCAAATTAAAGAGAGTATGCAAGTATGAAAATTCTACATGTTTTAGCACAGTTGCCCAGCAAAACAGGCAGTGGTATTTATTTTTCTACCGTAGTAGAACAAATGGCAAACAAGGGCATAGAAAACGGTTTGATTTATGCCAACCAAGCCCCTTTTTCTTGGGAATTTGATGCGCCCTACCAATATGTAGTGCAATTTAACACGGAGGAACTTCCCTTCCCCATTGCCGGCATGAGTGATGAAATGCCTTACAAAAGCACGGTATATAGCCAAATGAGCGATGTACAACTACAGCAATGGAAAACTGCCTTTATGCGTGCGCTGCTTGACGCCAAAGAAAAGTTTGCCCCGGACATTGTGCTTTGCCACCATGTATTCTTGCTTGCCAATATGGTGAGAGAAGTGTTCCCCCATGTGTATTGCATTTGCCATAGCACAGACATACGGCAGCTCAAAAAGCATCCGCGATTCTTTTTACATATGCCCCACGCTGCCAAAATGGACGGCTATTTTGCGTGCAGCCATAAAGACATGGCTGTTTTGCACGAGTATTTTTGTATGCCTGCGCCTGTTATTTACTTGGGTGGCGGCTTTAACCCCACACTGTTTTATCCGGAAGAAAAAGAACAGCGCACAGAAATTAAAATATTTTACTGTGGAAAAATCAGCCGTGCCAAAGGTGTGTGGGAATTGGCCAAAGCCTACGGTATTGCCAAGAAAAAGCACCCTCAATTGAGCCTGAGCATTGTGGGCAATGCCAGCCCCGAACAAGAGGAAGAACTGCGTGCCCTTGCAGGCTTTGCAGAGGATTTACATATCTATGGTGCAAAGGACCAAGCACGCATGGCAAGCTGTATGCGCAAGCATGATATTTTTATATTACCAAGCTACTATGAGGGCTTGGGGCTTGTATGTGTAGAAGCACTGGCAAGCAATTTGCGCGTGATTGCCACCGAAATAGAAGGCTTGCAAAGCCTTCTGGGTGATGAAATTAACCAAAGCGGAATGATAGAATATGTTTCCCTGCCCCGTATATATGATGTAGATAAAGCCGTAGAAGAGGATAAACCTGCCTTTGTAGAACGCTTGGTGCAAGCCATAGATACACAGGTGGCTCGCCAAAGCCAAGACTTTGACTACCTGCGCCCACAAATAGATCGTTTGAGTTGGAAAGGCTTGGTAAACAAAATGTTACAAGCCATGGGTGTGGAATAAAGTTTATAAAAGTTTATCAAAATTATAAATATGAAAGCCCTTTGTACAAATGCTGTGCAGAGGGCTTTTTGTGTATGAATTTACCGGTGTAATGAGCATTGTATTTTTTTCATTTCATAAAAATACGTATTTACGAAAAAGTATGAAATGAATGAGCCGGGTTGTAGAAATGTAAATTGCTATAAGTGATTTGAAGTAGACTGTTTGGGCTTTGTTAAGCATTTTTTTGGTTCTATATTTCATAAAAATGCGTATTTACGAAAAAATATACAACAAACGAGCAAGAGATAAGAACTTATGTTAATGGCAATAATTTCGGGTGGGGTATTTTGGCTTTGGCGACTTGATAGCTTGGGTTGCATTTCATAAAAATACGTATTTACGAAAAAGTATGAAATGAATGAGCCGGGTTGTAGAAATGTAAATGGCTATAAGTGATTTGAAGTAGACTGTTTGGGCTTTGTTAAGCTTTTTTTGGTTCTACATTTCATAAAAATGCGTATTTACGAAAAAATATAAAACGGAAAACAACAAAAGATGCAAAAATCAACTTGCATCTTTTTGATTGCGTTATTGCGCAATGGCGAAAGTCATTTTATCTGTAAGCTTATGTGCTTTGCCATAGATATACACTTGCTGTGCAGGGCCGCTGCAAAGCTGTAGGGTGCATTCGGTTTGGGTAGCGTCTATACAAATATCACTGCCATGGTATTGAATATGGAACCGATAGCCCTCTATGCTATGTGTTTTGTTGGGGCTGATGCATAGGCCTTGTTCGTTAAAGTAGAGGCCTGCAAAGCCTTTGCTGATTACAAGAAAGCTGCCACCCATATTAGCAGTATGTATACCGTCATGGGTGTTTTTATGTGTATTGTTAATATCCAAATCCACGGTTTCTTTAAAATAGCTTTCTGCTTTTTGTGGCATACCCAGCTGTGCTGCCATGATGGCATAGGCGCAAAGGCTGAGGCTGGAATCATGGGTACAGATTTTTTCGTAATAGTCAAAGGAAGCTTGTTTGCTTTCCCTTGTTGCACTATCGCTGTACAATGCATGGGCCAGCACTACATCGGCTTGCTTGCACACCTGATGGCGATAGAGATACAAGGGGTGGTAATGTAATAGCAGCGGGAACTTCTCCTTAGGTATATCGGCAAGATTCAAGGGTTTCTTTTGCAAAAAGCTATCGTCTTGGGGGTTGATGTTGGTTTTGGCATCGTGTGGGATATACATTTGCTCCATGGCTTTGCGAATTTCTGCAAGCTCTGCCTCACCCACCTGAGCAAGCACATCGTTTTTGGCTGCCTTGCGCAACTCCTCCACAGCATACAACAGGTATTGCATATTGTGTTTTGCGCCTACATTGGTGTAGAAGTTGTTGTTTACCAGGCAAGTATATTCGTCCGGGCCGGTTACTTCATCTATGCAGAAGCCTTTTTCTGTAAAATGGCCTGCATCCAACCAAAGCCTTGCCGTTTGTAAAAGTATGGGGAAGAGTTCCGTTGCTAAAAAATCCACATCTTTGGTGGCAAAATAGTACTGCATGCAAGCATAGGCGATGTCTGCATTGATATGGTATTGGGCAGAACCGGCCGGGTAATAGGCAGAGCATTCGCCCCCGGCAATGCTGCGCCATGGATAAAGCGCACCTTGACTATGGCCAAGCTTTTGTGCTTGCTCCAAGGCATAAGGTAATAACGTATGCCTATAACTTAACATTTGTTTGGCAATGCTTGGGTTGGTAGCAATAAAGAGAGGCATTACGTACACTTCGCTATCCCAGAATACATGGCCTTCATAGCCTTCACCACTCAAACCTTTGGCTGATACAGAAAATTTGTTATCAAAACCAACCGAGCAAAGCAAGCAATATATGCTATAATCCATGGCTTTTTGCAAAGCTTCATCACCCTTGATAATGATACGGCTCTTTTTCCAAAAAGCGTGCATATACTCGGCTTGGGCTGTAAAGTAACGGCTTGGATCTTGTAGCGCTTCATGTGTGAGGTCTGTAAAATGGTATGTATCCTTAATTTGTATCATTTTATACAGGGTATAGCTTTGCCCGGCTTGTAGTGTGCCTGTAAAAATAGCTTTTGCCATGGTATCTGTTTGTTCCACACGGCAAGCAAGGCCATTTTGCACGTGGCTAACCTTGCAGGCAAGGCACAAACCACTATGCTTGGCTTGCATTTCTAAAAAAAGGCTCTCTGTGTTCGCTTTGCAGGAAAGCACTTGCAAAGGTTTTTCTGCCACTGCTGCCAAACGCGGATCACTTGCATTATGAAAGTTGGCAACATCCCCATTGAGTGTAGAATGTATGGCTATGTCTGCACTTTGGGTTGGCACTTGCACCGTGTATTCTATCACGGCAAGATTGCGCACTGTAAAGCTTGCCAATCGGCGAGTGGAAATTTGTAGCGCTGTGCCTTCAAAGTCTACGATAAAGCTTCTTTTAACAAAGCCCTCCTGCATGTTAAGGGTATGCTCGTATGCAAGCCGCGGTAAATCCTGCACAAGCACTTCTTTGCCACTGATAAATAAAGAGATGCCCTGCACATCACAAAGTTTACACATGCTTTGCTTTTCTTCTGCATAGCCTTGGAATTTTTCGCCATAGGTAATAGGGCTTTGGTCGTAAAAGCCATTGATATAAAAGCCCCTGCAATATTCTTTTTTAGCGCCTTCTATATTGGCACGCATGCCTAAGTAGCCGTTGGCTACATGAAACACGGTTTCTTCTAAGGCAGGGTTTTGTAATGCTGTATTTGTAATAATCATAATAATCTCCTTGCAAAATAGAGGTAATTGCATACCAATACTTCCATTATAATCTAAAATTTGTGTAAAGTATACAATATACTTGACAGCCCATATATAATAGATTTGTAGAAAGGATGTAGCATGAAATACTCAATAATGGATTATAGTAAAGAAAAACGAAAAGTGAATTTTCAAGTAGGTGTAAAACAGTTGGCTGTAAAATTGCTAACCGACCTACGCTTCATAGACGGTCTTAGCGAAACAGAGGAAGGCTTTAGCCTTAACCTTAGCTACCAAGAAATACCCCAGGTGGTACGTGCCTTGGCAGACGCAAAGCAACTGATTTATGCCATAGAATGTGAATAGAAAACAGCAAGCTATATGCTTGCTGTTTTTTGGTAGTAAACTTTTTTGTAATAGCATAAAAAACCAAAATAAAAGCACTTCCTGCTGCGCTGATTATTTTAATTTGTTATATTTTTATTCATTTGCTCGGCATAAGTACAGCATATAAATTTATAAAATGCAAGCATTGTTTAAAGCAGCTAAATTAGTTGATTTTTAAAATGTTTATTTTGAAAAAATATGTTTCAAAATAAAAAGCTGTGCTATACTGTAAATGAATTCTAAACAAAAACGGACTCCATTATATGCCATGGCTTTATTTTTTGTACCCATAAATAAAAACGGAATGCGCTTCCCTTTTATTTGTGTACCCAGAATAAAATATCAAAATTTGAACACTTTCCTATTTCAAAAAAGCAGTAAGCAAAACAGAATTTGAAACACTATGCCAAGAAAAAGAGCAAGCTTTGCGTGCAAAGCATTGGAATACAGCATTGTATCAGGAAATATATGAAAAATTAGGCATAGCTTATACAGAAAGCCAAAAAAGAACGCATACATGTGAATGTAAAAAGCTTCCCTCCCTTCCTGCTTTTGCAAAATTTTTAATAAGCCAAGACATGTATATACAGGAAAAATACGCTGCCCTATGTAAAAGCTTAGGCTTAGAAAATTCAACCGGCAGAAATTTAGGTACGCATGGCAGCAATATATCCGGCGGAGAGAAAAACCGCATTGACTTGGCACGCTTTCTTTTGCCGGAGGGTGCAGAATTCTTTATATTGGATGGACCCTTTGTAAATATAGATATACTTTCACTTAAAAACTGTTTAGAAGTGTTCGCTAAATACAAGCCTTGTGCGGCATTATTGTTTCTCATGATTTAATGGTTATTAAGCAGCTATGCAATATCATTATGGTGGCGGAGCAGGATGGCACAGTTTGCACCGGCACAGAAGAAGAAGTGCTGACCCATAGCCCTTTATATAAAGCATTGCACGAAGAATACCAAGCATTTCATACAGAAAACGGCAAATGCCTATAACAGTTACATAACAGCCTAACTACCAGTATCTTAAGCACAAAGAAAGACAAAGTGAAACACTTTGTCTTTTTTAATATGATTCCTTAAATGTATTATTCCAATGCACTCAAGGCTTCTTCGTCTGCAATTAGGATAAAGTTTTTATGCAATTGCAAAATGGAGGCAGGTACTTGTGGGGTAACCGGGCCAAAGAAGGCCTGTTTTACAATGTTGGCTTTGGCTTTGCCGTTTACCAGCATAAGTACGCAATCGGCTTGCATAATGGCCTGCACGCCCATGGTATAGGCTTGCTTTGGCACACTTTCCAAATTTTCAAAAAAGCGGCTGTTTGCTTCAATAGTTGAGGCTGTAAGGTCTACACAGTTGGTGCCGATTGGAAAATGGTCTGCAGGTTCATTAAAACCAATGTGACCATTTAAGCCAAGCCCCAAGAGTTGCAAATCTATGCCACCATAAGAGGCTATCAAAGCATCATAGTCTTCACAAGCTTTTTGGGCGTCTTTTTCCAAACCGTTTGGCACATGGGTATTGGCTTTATTAATATCTACATGGTTGAACAATTTTTCATTCATGAAATAGCGATAGCTTTGATCGTTATCTTCGGCAAGGCCACGATATTCATCTAAGTTGATGGTGCTTACTTCTGCAAAGCTCAGCTCCCCATTTTCATATTTTTGAATGAGTTCTGCATAGGCACCCACCGGTGTGCTGCCAGTTGCCAAACCCAATACGGAGTTTGCTTTTAACAGTACTTGTGCTGCAATGATATTGGCACCTTTACGGCTCATATCTGCATAGTCTTTTGCGATAATAATTCTCATATTAGCCTCTTTCTAAAAAATATTTTACAGCGCCAAGCAAACCGGCATCGTTGGTAAACTTGGCAATTTTAAATTCTACATTTTGTATAAAATGTGGTAGGGCATATTTTTTAGCCTCCTTGGCAATGCGTTCTATAAACCATTGGCCTTGGTTGCTAATGCCTCCACCTATTATAATAGCCTCTGGATTAAAAATATGCAATAAGCTTGCACAGGCAATACCATGGTATCTAAAAAACTCGTTGAGCACTGCATCTAAGGCAGGGTTTGTTTTGGCTGCTTCTATCAACTCTTCGCCATTGCCTTCAAAACCCGTTTTTTTGGCTGCACGCAATAATGCACGGGTGCTGGCCACAAATTCAAAACAGCCGTTGTTGCCACAGTGGCAATTTTGCTCTGTGCTGCAAATGGCCATATGACCTATATTGCCTGCATAGCCCTTGCTGCCATTGAGAATTTTACCGTCTATAATAATACCGCCACCTATGCCTGTGCCTATGGTATATACCACAGCGTGCTTATGGCCTTGCGCATTGCCAAGCCACATTTCTGCAAGAGCGGCTGCGTTGGCATCATTGAGGGCGCTGGTTGGGTAAGCCTTGCCTATGGCATTTGCAATTTCTTTATCCAAGGCAATATTGCTCCAACCGGGTATAGAGCCACAGCCATCTTCAATAAAATTGGTAAGGCAGTTTACATCGCCGGTTACAGAAATAGCAATGCCTGCAATTTCTATGTGTTGGGCTTGCAAAAAGTCGTGGTACTCTTTTACGGAAGTAAGCAGTGTGGTAAGCAAGGGTGTTTGGTAATTGTCAAAAAAAGCTTCGTACTTCTTTTTAAACTGTATATCGCCCTGCTCGCTTACAAGGCCGTACTTAATGGCAGTGCCACCAATGTCTATACTTAAAAATTGTTTCATATAGCTACCTTTATAATTTTGCCGACTGAATACATACGCAGTCGGCAAAACATTATTTAAAAATTTCCTGTATTTTTTCTGCAAGGGCTTTTGCCAATGCAATGTGGTCTTTTTCTTCTAAATGAATACCATCTACGAAAGAAGAACTTACATAGTCGCCTGCGTTTAAAAAATAGCAGTTGTTTTCTTCGGCGGTTTGTTTTATCCATTGTGGTGTTTCTATGGATTTTTGTATGCCGCGTTCGCCACCAAAGCTTTCGCCAAACTCACAGTTATAAATGCCCTTATTTATGGGTGCAGGTGCAACGAGCAAAATTTTAGGGGTTGGGAAGCCGTCTGTAAAACAGGCTTCTCTTGCCCTGCGCACGCATTGCAACACACCAATGGCAATATCCCTTGGGCTTAGGCTCATACGTTCTTTATAATCGTTGGTGCCAAGATTGATAACCAGCAAATCCAGCGGGCTATGGCTACGCACCAGCATGGCTATGCGATTGTGGCCACACAGGTCTGCAAACAAGCCATCCTCACAAGAGGCAGCCCTGCCACCAAGGCCTTCTTCTACCACATAGTACTTATCGCCCAAAATTTTTGCAAGCTCTCTTGGGTAACGGCGCTCAAATCTGCCACCTTCGGGGTTGTAACCATAGGTGTTGGAATCACCAAAGCACATAATGTTTATAGCCATTTTGCCTCTGCTGTATTGATTAAGTTCATAGCATACACTACTTTTTCTTCATCTTCTGCAAATAAGCCAGCCATAGGGGCGCGCACAGAGCCGATGTCAATGCCATGTTTGCGTTTTAATATTTCTTTAATGCAAGCATACATAGAGCCTTTGCAAGCGCAAAGTGCAAAAATAATTTGCAAAACATCTCCTTGAATGCCTTGTGCGCGCTGCATATCGCCTGCGTGGAAAGCTTTATAAATAGCAAGTATCAGCTCCGGCATAACACCATAAGTGCCACCAATGCCGCCTTGTGCGCCAATGGCAAGGCCAGAAAGCAATTGTTCATCCGGGCCGTTGAATACCACTTTATCTTCACCCAAGGTTTGTAAGAACTTCAAAATATCCATGGTAGGCATGGAGGAGTTTTTTACACCAACCACACGCGGATTTTTCATCATTTCTTTCAGTAGGTTTACAGTAAGTTCTGTGCCTGCCAACTGGGGAATGTTGTAGATAATAAAGTCTGTATTGGGAGCTGCTGCAGAAATATCGTTCCAATATTTTGCAATGGCATGTTCTGGTAAGCGGAAGTAAATTGGGGGAATGGCGGCAATGGCATCTACACCCAAGGATTCTGCATGTTTTGCAAGCGCAATACTATCCTTGGTGCTGTTGCAAGCAACATGGGCAATAATGGTAATTTTGCCTTTGGCAACTTCCATTACAGCTTCCAGCATTTCTTTTCTGTCTTGCACGCCAAGATAAATGCATTCCCCGGAGGAACCACCAACATAGAGGCCGTTTACGCCTTTTTGTATATAAAATTCTACCAATTTTTTAGTAGCTTCTTTACAAATGTTGCCTTGTGCATCATAGGCAGCATAGAGTGCCGGAATAATGCCATGATATTTTTGTGTTTTCATATATTTCTCCTTATAAAACAAATTGTTTTACTTAAAAATGCATATACAGTGATTTTATCAAATGTATATGCACTGTAATTACTATATTAGCCTTTCACTGCACCCAATGCAATACCTTGTGTAAAAGTATTTTGGAACAGTATAAATATAGCAACAATGGGCACAGAACCAAGTGCGGCACCTGCCATAATTAAGCCATAGTCTGTAGAGTATTCACCTTGCAAGGTGGCAATACCCAAGGCAATAGAAAAGTTGTTTCTGCCGGTAAGCATTACCAACTGTAAGAAGTAGTCGTTCCAAACATTGATGAATGTAAATATGGCCAAAGCACCAAAGGCAGGCTTAAGCATAGGCATTACAATGTCTGTAAAGGTTTTGAATTCGTTGGCACCGTCTATACGGGCAGCTTCCATCAGTTCCCCAGGGATACCTTCTGCAAACTGTTTCATAAGGAAGATACCAAAAGGCCAACCGACTGTTGGTAAAATAACAGCCCACATTGTGCCATGGAAACCCATATTGGCAACCACACGTACCAAAGGCACCATAACCACCTGCTTAGGCAATGCCATAGAGGCAACAAACATGGTAAAAAGCACAGCTCTGCCGGTAAAACGCTTTTTGGCAAGTACATAGCCGGCCATAGAGGCAGTAATGCACACCAAAGCCATGGAAGCCAAACTCATAAATACAGAGTTAAAGAGCCATCTGCCAGCCGGGTTTACAAATAGCTTTGTAAAGTTTTCCATACTGAATTGGCTTGGCCAAAAGATAGGTTTTACACTGCGAATGTCTGCTGCGGTTTTAAAGGCGCCGGTTACAATCCAATAAAATGGAAATATAAAAGTAAGAGATATTAAGAACAGAAGGGCAATGGCCACAATTCTATAAACGGAAAATTTCTTTTTTTCTAACATGTGTTTCCCCTCCTATTAATAATCTATTTTGCTGCCCAGCGCTTTAAATTGAATAGCACTGAACAAGCCGATGATGAGTGCCAATATAACACCCATGGCGTTGGCATAACCGAATTGATAGAGTTTAAACGCATTTTCGTACAGGTAGTACATAACGGTACTGGTAGAGTTGTTTGGGCCACCGTTGGTGAGCAACTGAATAAGCGCAAAGCATTGGAAGGAGTTAATGGTGGTAATAACCACTACATACAAGGTAGTAGGTAGTAATGTGGGCCATTTGATTTTCCAGAACACTTGCATGTCGGTTGCGCCGTCTACTTCTGCCGCTTCTATTAAAGACTTATCAATATTACCCAAAGATGCAATATAGAGCACAATGGGTTGGCCAATGCTTGTGGTAAAGAGTATGGCAAGTATGCACCAAATGGCATAGTTTTTATCCCCCAGCCAATTTATATCGCGCGGAATCACATTGATCGCCTTCAGTACAAAGTTTAAAATGCCATAGTATTGGTTAAAAATCCATTTCCAAACAACTACAACGGCAACAGAACCGGTTACCACAGGCAAGTAAAACACGCCACGGTAAAAAGACCTGCCAAAACTGCTCATCTTATAAATGATTGTGGATACCCATAATGAAAACGCTGCCACCAATGGTACGGAACTCAGTACCAAAAGCACGGTGTTGATCATAGATTTATGGAACACACTGTCTTTCATAAGATTGATATAGTTTTGTAAGCCTAAAAAGTCAAAAGTATTAAAGGAATAATTAAAAAAACTGGTAAATATCCCCATGGCCATAGGCACAATAATAAAAATCCCGAAAAACAACAGTGCCGGTGCTAAGAAAGCATAGGACACCTGGGTTTGCCTTCGTTGTATTCTATGTTCTATACTACTTCTTTGCATACGTATCCCCCTTTATAAAATATGCTCTCTCCCACGAAAGGAGAGAGCGATATTTATTATGTTATTATTTGATTGCTACTGCTGCATCATAATCAGCCAAAGCTGTTTCTACAGTTTTATCGCCGGTTAAGATAGCTTGTAACATGCCCCACCATTCTTTACGCATGTTGGCAAAGCCGTCCATGGTGTTGTAGTATGGTGCATAGTATTTTGTAAAGCTTGCAAGCAATTCATATTCTGCATTGCCTTCATAAAGGTTGCCATAGCTTGTACGAACCGGGAAAGCGCCGGTTTGCAGTACGTTCTTAACGCCCCATTCTTCGTCATCACAGATAAATTTAACCAAAGTTTTAGCAGCTTCTGCACGTTTTTCGTCTTTGTTATCTACGATACCAAAACCGTTTACCAAGTATTCAAGTGCCGGAACGCCATCGTTGCTTGGGAATGGAACAGAGATAGCTTCAAATTCGTCGCTCTTATTGTTTTTGGCGGCAGATGTACCCCAGCAGAAAGTCATGGAAAGGATACCTTGTTGGAAAAGCTTGAGTTCATCGCCAGCAACGATATCTACGCCTTTTTCCAATTTACCTTCGTCTGCCAATTTTTTAATAAGTTCTAAAGCTTCTTTACCTTCAGCACTGTTGATGGTGTAAGCGTTCTTTTCTTCGTTTGCAATGGTTGCACCAATGAGGTTGCTTACAAGTGCACGTGTGCCTTGGTCGCCACCTTGGCCGCCACAGTATACAGAGCCGCCTTTAAAGTTAGCTTCATGTAATTTGTCTAAAGCTTTGAGGAAGTTTTCGGTTGTCCAGGTTCTATCGCCTTCTAAGTTTACAAATTCAATAGCGCCGGATTCTTCAAATTGCTTTTTGTTTAAGCCCATGTAGAATGGAGAAGTAGAGATAGGATACATCCAGAAGTTTGTACCATCGCCACAAGCTGCAATCAGAGCATCGTTATTTACATCTTTTTTGAAGTCTTCTGTAAACAAATCGTTTAAGTTTACCATTTTGCCGTTTTTACCATATTCTACCAAACGACCGGGAGCATCAAAAATTACGTCTGGGCCTGTGCCTGCCAAAATAGCGTTTGTTAATTTTTCTGGGCCGGATTGGAAGTCAATGGTTTCCAATTCTACTTTAATGTTTGGATATTTTGCTTGGAAAGCTTCTATAACACTTTGTTCATATGTGCCGGCAGGTGCACCGTCTGGTTGTGCAAAGGTTGGGAATGCCCACCATTTTACAGTTACGGTTTCTTCTGCTGTTACGATGCTTGCCATAGAAAGCACCATTAACA
>JAEWXD010000062.1 GCA_023396045.1 Bacillota bacterium
CAACAGCCGTAGGCAAATGCGCCCCTTGCGCCAAAGAATGCAAATGGTATTCCAAGATCCATTTTCGTCTTTAGACCCTCGGCAAACGGTTATGCAGCTTATTAGCGAACCCATTATTGAGCATAAATTGCTCAAAGGTAAAAAAGCAATAGAAGAGCGCACATTAGAGCTTATGGAAACCGTTGGCCTTGCAGAACGCTATATCAACGTGTACCCACATGAATTGGATGGTGGACGTAGACAGCGTATAGGTATTGCGCGTGCACTTGCAGCAAATCCCAAACTCATCGTTTGTGATGAGCCCGTTTCTGCCTTAGACGTATCCATTCAAGCGCAGATTTTGAATCTTTTGCAAGAATTGCAACAAAAATTTGGCCTTACCTATATTTTTATTACGCATGATTTATCTGTTGTAAAATACTTCAGTGATGATATTGCCGTTATGTACTTGGGTAAAATGGTAGAAAAAGCACCTGCAGATTTACTATTCCAAAATCCGTTGCACCCTTATACAAAGGCTTTGCTTTCTGCCATTCCCATGCCTATCGTTGGTAAAGCTAAGCCGGAGCGCGTGCTTATTAAGGGTGAAATTACTTCTCCTATCAATTTACCGGATGTATGTCGTTTTAAAAAACGTTGCGATGCAGCGTTTGGCGCATGCGATGGCAAGAATCCACCATTGGTAGAAGTAGAACCAAATCACTTTGTGGCATGCTATCATTGTATGCAATAGGGGGTAATATGAAAGTATATGCACATAGGGGCTTTAGTGGCAGGTACCCCGAAAACACTATGCTCGCCTTTCAAAAAGCAGCAGAAACCGGTTGCTATGGTATAGAGCTGGATGTTCAACTAAGCAAAGATGGCGAAGTAGTTATTATTCATGATGAAACTTTAGACAGAACTACCACAGGTACAGGCTATGTAAGAGATTATACTTTGGCAGAGCTTAAAACCTTTAACGCAGCAAAGCTTTGGAGCAATATAGCGTTTGAAGCCGTTCCTACTTTAGAGGAATATTTGCGATGGGTAAAAACCACCAATATCGTAACCAATATTGAAATTAAGTCCGGCGTGTTTTTCTATACAGAATTAGAAGAAAAAACGTTGGCACTTGTACAAAAGTATGGTTTGGATGATAAAATTGTATTCTCTTCCTTTAACCACAGCTCCATTCACTTACTCAAAAAACTTGCTCCGCATATTCCTTGTGGCGCATTGGTAGAAACCATCGGCCTTGGCAATGCTGGCTATTATTGTGATAAATTCGGTTTTGAATTCTATCACCCGGGCTGGAAAAACCTACCCTACGAAGATGTGGTAAACTGCAAGCAATTCCATATCCCCATCAATGTATGGACAGTAAACGATATGGACATACTCCAACGCATGATAGAGTGGGATGTAGAAGGCGTTATTACCAACTACCCCAACATTTGCGAAACATATTTGAATAAATAATATGTACCTCACCATAAAGGTGGGGTTTTATATTGCGAAAAATAGGGAATACGCTGCTTGTAAAAAATATTTTGGCAGCAAAATTCTTGTAATTTTTACAGCTTATAAAATAATTAAGCAGAGGTAGGTTGTTGTAAAACAAGTTATAAAAAGTGAGTGTTTCTATGCAACCTTTACATCTTGTAAAAAATTCGTTTCACCAGTACAGAAAACGCCCAATTTTTCCAAAAACAACAAAATTACTGCGAAATGATACACACGGAACAGTGGACAAAATGGAAATTGCAATGTATACTGTAATAGCACATTTCTTTAAAAGTTTTTTTAAAAAAATGAAAAAAAGTACTTGCTATTTGTAAACTATCGTGGTAGAATATTGAAGATGTCGGTTTAGGGATGAAGTGATAAGTTGCCGCGGGCCATACGGGTAATTATCACAGACCAGCTTGTAAATCAAGCGACAGGACCAAGGCACGGCTATGTGAGCCGTTTCAACCTGCGATGTAAACGACACACACGGAAGCGTGTACTTATGACCTATTTTAAAAGGAGGAATTTTAAATGGCCGGTTCCAAAATTCGTATTAAGCTAAAAGCTTATGAACACACACTTGTAGATCAAGCAGCAGAACGCATTGTTGAATCTGCAAAAAGATCTGGTGCTCGTGTTTCAGGACCGATCCCACTACCTACTGAAAAGGAAGTGGTAACCATTCTTCGTGCTACGCACAAATATAAGGATAGCCGCGAGCAATTCGAAATGCGTACACACAAACGTCTTATCGACGTACTTAACCCAAGCCCTCGTACTGTAGATGCTATGATGAAGTTAGATCTTCCAGCTGGCGTTGAAATCGAGATTAAGCTGTAAGCCGGAGGTAACCATTATGAAAAAAGCTATTCTAGGTACAAAACTTGGTATGAGCCAAGTGTTTACCGAAAACGGCCACCTTGTACCGGTTACGGTTGTAGAGGCTGGTCCTTGCACAGTAGTTCAGGTTAAAACCAAAGAAACTGACGGTTACGAAGCCGTTCAATTAGGCTTCAGAGAATATCCTGAAAATCGTGCTAAAAAATTATGCACAAAACCATTATTGGGTAAATTTGAAAAAGCAGGCGTTAAACCATGCCGCGTGCTGCGTGAATTCCCGTTGGAAGGTACTTACAACGTTGGTGATGTTGTGAAAGCAGACGTTTTTGCTGCTGGCGACCAAATTGACGTAACCGGTATTTCCAAAGGTCACGGCTTCTCTGGCGTTATCAAACGTTGGAATCAAAGTAGAGGTCCTATGGCACACGGTTCTAAATACCACCGTGGCGTTGGTTCTATGGGCGCAAGCGCACATCCAAGCCGTGTATTTAAGAACAAACATATGCCTGGACACTATGGTGTAGAAAGAGTAACTATCCAAAACTTAAAAGTTGTTCGTGTTGATGCAGAACGCAACTTAATTT
>JAEWXD010000014.1 GCA_023396045.1 Bacillota bacterium
AACCACTGGTTCGTTTAAAGGCTCGCCACTCAAAACAAAAATTTCACTATCTTCTTGCGCTGTAATCCGGTAAGCATTACCATCGTTTTCAAACAGAATAAAGTCGTCTGTTTGTACGTTTTCTTTATTATTTATGGTACTTTTCCCTTGAATCATAAGCATACCGGTGTTGTGGCTTGCAGGCTCTTGTATTTCTACACTTTCGCCTTTGGGTAAGTTGATTTTATATATATTGATTGGGCTAAAAGTGTTTGCAGGGCCTTTAGTACCCAATACTTCACCTGCATATACAATAATTTCACCATTCGGTAATTGGTGTAAACCCATTTGGTCTTTTGTAATGGCTTGATACTTGGGTGGTGTCATTTTATCTTTTTTAGGCAAGTTTACCCAAAGCTGAATCATATGGAATATGCGATCATTTTTTGCATAATTTATTTCATGAAATTCTTTGTGCAAAATACCACTGCCCGCCGTCATCCACTGTATATCGCCGGGTTCAATCACGCCACTATTGCCTGCACTATCTTTGTGTTCTACCTTACCTTGTAATGCAAAAGTAACGGTTTCAAAACCACGGTGGGGGTGAATATCTACCCCTACACGAGAGTTGCTTCCCTTAAATTCACAGGGTGCATTATAGTCCATTAGTATAAAGGGCGAAAATCTATCAAAAAATTCTCTGTCTTGGCCCGTGGGGAAGTATTGCTTTACTTTGAAACCGTTGCCTACCCAGTGCGTACGGTCATTTTTAAATATTCTTTCTATTTTTCTATAACTCATATTATTCTTCTCTTTCTTGTATTTCTACTATATTATCAAATATTGTTTTAAGTTGTTTATTCAATATATCCAATTCAGTTTTATCCACATTTTGTAATAAGGTTTGTAAACGTTGTTGTTGCATGGGGTAAAGTATTTCCATTATTTTTTTCCCCTCATTACTTAACTTTATGATGCTGATACGGCCGTCTTGATTACTCTTTTGGCGCATTACATAGCCGTTTTTTTCTAAGTTGTGAATTACTACCGGAATATTTCCGTTGGTACCTAATATTCTTTTTTGAATATCACCGACGCATTGCTCGCCTTTGCTATATAATACTTCTAATACAGAAAACTGTGTTGTAGTAATATCGTGTTGTTGTAGTAACCTATCAATATCCCGAATTAAAATATTGCGCATTCTTGCAATTGCAATTAAAAACTTTTCTTCTGTACTGCTTTTTTGTATGCTCATATTAAAACCAACTTTCTTATTTCTACAATACTATATTACATCTAATTAGATGTATCGTCAAGCGTTTTGAAAAATAAAAAAGCAGTTGCCTGCTTTTATATTTCAAAGCCGTCTATTAAACAGCTAAAATTCTCATTTTCTTCTTGCAAGTATTCAAACATATCAAGCATTAAGTCTACGTCTTCTGCATATTTGCCTTTTATATCCGTTAATCCTGTGATTTCAATGCAAAGTGGGCGTATACGTTCACTTAACACATCATACAAAGCATCTAAATTAAAACCGTAATAGATAGGAAATTCAAGTTCTGTAGCAAAGTACTGGTGTATCTCATCTATGGTTTTAAAATGACTTAAATCTAATTTCATTGTTTTCCCTCCTTTGTATACAGTAAGGTAAAACTTTCATAATGATCATCTGTATAATATATGAATCCATCATTGCTAAAAACGATACGTTTTGCATTGCGTTTCTTGCCGGCATAGTCTATATCAGCTTCGAAATATTGCCTGCCTTTTTCTTTGGGCAATTTTCCTTCAAAGTTGCCAAAACGGTCGCCACCTATGCTTTTGCCTTTGGTAATATCACCAACGTTGTTTATTGTATTGTCCCACCCTAAGGCTTGGGCCTCTTTTTTAGTAATAAAATTGTTTGGTAATTTATTATATTTGTGTATGTAAAGTGCCACTTCATCTTTACTTGTATAGTTACCGGCTTCTTGTATATCCTCTCCAATAATCCCCTCTTTGTCTTTTGGAGTATTTTCTTGCGGTAGTAAATTACTTACAACTTGTGTAATGTTTTTACTGGCTGTGCTGGTTTCGTGCTTATTTGCATTGTTTTTGTTGGGTCCAAAAAAGGCAACCAACAGCACAATAACAATAAAGCTAAACAGCATTCTAATCGGGCTTTGTTTCTTCATTTTCATTCTCCTTTGATAGGGTGTGTTCTGCTATAAAATTACATAATTTTTCTAACAGCGGTATTACTTCCTTTACTGTACTTTGTACATTTTGGTTGGTACTAATAAAACGCAAACCGGTAGGTTGCCTTTGCGAGAATACAAAACGTGTATCACAGGCGGATATGGCTTCTAACAATAACAGTGGATCTGTTATATTTTTTTCATCCATGTGTAATAGCAAGAAACCATCTCTGATTTGTACCAAACTTACCATTAATTTTCTTGTGTAGGCACGCAAATGTGCTATTAAGCAAAGGTTTACCACTTCTTCCGGTAAATCGCCATAACGGTCTATCAATTCTTCTTCAATATCCATACGGCTTTCCTGGTCGTGTATCATGGCAATACGCTTGTATATTTCTATGCGTTCTTTTTCGCTTTTTACATAATTCTTTGGTAAGTAAGAATCCAGAGGCAAATCTATACGGCTTTCAATATCGCTTTGTACAGCAATACCTTGTGCTTCTTGCAAGGCTTGTTCTATGAGTTTTAAATACATGTCAAAGCCAATTTCTGTTAAATGACCACTTTGTTCCGGTCCAAATATATTTCCTGCGCCACGAATTTCTAAATCGCGCATGGCTATACGATAGCCTGCACCAAATTCTGTAAATTCACGAATGGCGAGCAATCGCTTTTGTGCAACTTCACTAATAGAACGGTCTGGCCGCACAGTAAAGTATGCATAGGCTTGCCTTGTGCTTCTGCCTACACGTCCACGCAATTGGTAAAGCTGAGAAAGGCCAAAATGGTCGGCATCATGTACAATTAAGGTGTTTGCAGTGGGGATATCCAAACCGTTTTCTATAATGGTTGTACACAGCAATACATCATAGGTTCCGGCATAGAAGGCAAGCATGGTGCTCTCCAGCTGGCTTTCCTTCATTTGCCCATGAGCAACAGCTACTCTACAATCAGGTATTAAATTGCGCAATTTTGTAGCTACCTGTTCAATATCATCTACTTTATTATATAAATAATAAGTTTGCCCGCCACGTTTTAATTCGCGTAAAATGGCGTCTTTTACAATGGCGTCATTATGTTCAATTACATAGGTTTTTACGGGCAATCTATCTTCTGGCGGGGTTTCTATTACACTAATATCTCTAACACCTATCATAGACATATACAGCGTACGGGGGATAGGTGTTGCAGAAAGCGTAAGCACATCTATATTTTGCTTTAGATTTTTTATAATCTCTTTGTGCCCTACACCAAAGCGTTGTTCTTCGTCTACAATTAGCAAGCCAAGATTTTTATATTCTACATCTTTGGCAAGCAATCTATGTGTGCCAACTATAATATCAATATCACCATTTTTGAGTTCTGCTAAAGTCTGTTTTTGCTCTTTTGCAGTTTTAAAACGGCTCAGCATACCATATTTTACAGGGAATTGCCTAAATCGCTTGCCTATGCTTTGAAAATGCTGTTGGGCAAGTATGGTGGTGGGGGCAAGCATTGCCACCTGTTTACCATCACAAACAGCCTTAAATGCAGCACGCATAGCAAGTTCTGTTTTGCCATAGCCTACATCACCACAGAGCAATCTATCCATGGTTCTATGGCTTTCCATATCACTATATATTTCTTGTATGCACTTATCTTGGTCAATTGTCAGTTCAAATGGGAACTGGTCTTCAAATTGTAACTGCCAAGGGTTTTCTTTGCTATAAGCAAAACCGCTGCTTTGCTGGCGTTGTGCATATAGTTTCAGCAAGTTGAAGGCAAGCTCTTTTAATCCGCTTTTAACCTTGTTCTTTTTGCGTTGCCATTCTGTTCCACCCAATTTATTAATTTTGGGTGTACTGCTTTGTGCAGTAGAAAATTTTTGTACTCTATCAAATTGGTCGGTGGGCACATAGAGTTTATCGCCACCGGCGTAAGATATTACAATATAGTCTTGTGCTGTTTTGTCACGTTCAACATTTACAATGCCTTCGTACACACCTATACCATAACTTTCATGCACTACATAGTCGCCGTGGTTTAGCTCTGTATAGGAGGCGATTTTTTCACTGCCCTTTATCTTGCTTTTCAGTTTTTTATAGCTTGTGCCATAAATATCACCGTCTGCTATTACGATGATTTTTTCTTGTGGTAGCATAAAGCCTTGGTTCAAAGATTCTGGCAGCACATTCACAGCATAGGGTGAAAATTCTTCTGTATTAACGGCAATGCCAAATTCTTGCAGAGTGGTTTTTAAACGTTGTTCGCGTACATCACTGCCTGCCAAAATATAAACGCTATATTCCTGGCTTAAATATCTTTCCAAATCTTTTATTAATAATTTAATTTGAGATTGATAGGGGGTAATATCCATACTACCGCATTTTATTACTGTTTCGGGTTGTATTCTACCCATACCGCGTTTCAAATCACTGCAAGTAACTATATCGTGTTGTAGTACGTTTTCTAAGAAATATTCATAGCTATGCAGTATTTCTTTTTGCCCGGCAAAAGCAAAGCCATTGCACATGGCTTCTTGTAACCTGTTTTGATATTCCAATAGATTGGCTTCGTGTTGCTCTTGCAAACGCTCAGGTTGTATGAGTATGAGCAAGGGGTTTTTCACATATTGCAATATGCTTGGCCTTCCCGGGTATAATAAATGCAAAAGTGTTTGGTAATGGGCAAGCGGATAGCCTTCTTTTAGGGAGGTTATATCAGATTTGATTTTTTCTTTGCTGTGTTCTAAATTTTCTTCTGCATTTGTAAAATCATTCTGTAAAGCCTGTTCTGTAGCCAAATCTAAATTTTCTATAATTTGTGTAAGGCTTGCATTGTGTATCAGTGCTTTTAAATTGGTAATAGCAGCTTCGCTTTGTTTAGCAGTTAATAAACATTCACTGGCAGGGCATATTTCGCAAGCTTCAATATTTTTTACACTGCGTTGGCTAATGCAGTCAAAGCTGCGAATGGTGTCAATTTCATCATCAAAGAACTCTATTCGTATTGCAGAACCGCTGTGTGGGGAAAAAATATCCAAAATATCGCCGCGTAAAGCACATTGGCCTTTACCTTCTACCATTTGCACATGTTCAAAGCCTATTTTGAGCAATTTTTCTAATATATCCTGTGGGGCGATGAATTCACCAACCTGCAATGTAAATCGTTGATTTTGTAAGTTTTCTTTGGGGCATTGTATATCATTGAACGCTTCCATAGAACAGCAAATGATGGTCTGTGGTGTTTCTGTAATTTTACAAAGTGTGGTTAGTCTATCCCAAATGGCTTCTTGGCTTTGTGCCACTCTGGAAAATTGTTTGTCGCGTGCTGGCACATGTAAAGCAGGGCAACCGAGGTTTTCTAACTCTTTGCAAAGTTTGGCTGCTTTTACTTCATTGTTTTGCACAATAATAATGGGTCTGTTTAATTTTATATGCAAAAGGGCAGAAAGAAAGCTGTACTCTCCTTCTGCAATTTCATATAATGCCGTTGTTTTTTTGTTCTGTATGGCTTGTAAAAGTGTTTGGGTGCTTTCTTGGCACTCCAGTTTTTGTAATATATTAGGAAGCATGGTTTGCATCCTTACTTGGTTTATTTGCCAATTGTTTGGATAAATATATGCGCACTTCATCTGCAGTAGCGCCTACATGGGCAATGGCAGTATCGGCTGCCAACATATAGGCTTCAAATATTTTTGCACGTTCTTCTTTGCTTTGGTAGCCGGAAAGAACCCAATTTGCCAAATCAAAATGTTGGGGTGGGCGGCCTACACCTACACGTAAACGTGGAAAATGATCATCGGGTGCAAGCTCTAATATGTTGCGCATACCATTGTGTGTACCGGCGCTGCCGTTGATTCTGTAACGCACACTTGCAAAGGGAATATCTATATCATCATAAATAATCAATATTTCAGAGCTGCTTACTTTATACCATTGCATCAATTCTACAATGGCTTGTCCACTTAAATTCATATAAGTTTGTGGTTTGGCGAGTACTACTTTTTGTCCATTGATGATGCCTTCACCAAGCAAACACTTGCATTTGTTTTTCTTTATTTCTATATTTTGTTTTTGTGCAATTATATCCAACACATCAAAGCCAACGTTGTGGCGCGTGTGTTCATATTTACTACCATAATTTCCTAATCCTACTATAATAAACATTTTATACCTCTCTTTACCAAAGTTTATTATAGCATATATTGGCACAATAAAGGAACACACAAGGTGTTCCTGAAATTATATATTTAGCCAAGCAGAAGGTTTTACAATCAGTTTACCATTGATACTGTTGGTGTTGTTCAATGTCATTAAAGAAATTTCGCCTTCAATTTGTTTTTGTTTGGGTTCTTCTGTACTCATTACAAAGGCTTTTCCAACTACTTCACAGTTAAATTCTTCCATAAGGTCTACCATGCCTTTGGCAGTGCCGCCGGCTTTTAGGAAGTCGTCTACTATTAAAGCTTTTTGGCCTTGCTTTACAGCACGGCGCGGCAAGCTCATAGTGTCTATTCTGCCGGAGGAACCGGAAACATAGTTGATATTTACCGTAGGGCCTTCATATACTTTGCTGGAATGGCGTGCAATTACAAGTGGCACGTTTAAGGCTTCAGCTGTCATTAAAGCAACAGGTATACCCTTGGTTTCCATTGTCAACACAAAGTCAGGGTTTTTGCCATAAAATAAATCTGCAATAATAATGCCCATGCGTTTTGCGATGTTTGGCATACTTAGTATATCAGAAAGGTATAAAAAGCCACCGGTAAGTACTCTGGTTTCACTGCTTAAATTATCACATAATTCTTTTATAAATGCATGGGCGTCAAATAAGCTCATAGCATGTCTATATCTTACGCCACCTGCGGCACCGCTCACGGTGTCCAAATGGCCTAAATTAAATTTGGTAATGGATTTTTTTATTATCTCTATATCTTCACTACAAGTGCTTTTGGCAGTGTTGAATCTTTCACAAAATTGGGAAAGTGTAAATATTTTATTGGGATTGGCAATCAATATATTCATAATTGCAGCAACGCGTTCCGTTCTTTTTAACTTATCCATAGCAACCTCCTTGTATACAAATATAGTATAACATAATAATCGAATATTTCATATATATTTTTAAATATTGTTCGCAAATAAAAATAATAATGTGGTTAAAATTATTTTTTTTAAGTAATTGGTTTTGCTATTTCTTTTTCAATTTATATGGTATACTGTAAATGAAATTATATATTGAAGGAGTGCAAAAACATGAAAAAGTTTTTGAATGAATTTAAAGAATTCGCCCTAAAGGGTAATGTAATGCAAATGGCCATCGGTATTATGATCGGTGCTGCATTTGGTAAAATTGTTAGTTCCTTGGTTAATGATTTATTAACTCCACTTATTGGTTTGTTGCTTGGCGGCATGAACTTTAGCGACTTATTTGTTCAATTGGGTGGTACAACCACTTTTGCCACTATTGAAGCTGCTAAAGAAGCAGGCGTAGCTACATTAAACTATGGCTTATTTATTCAAGCAGTGATTGACTTTGTTATCATTGCATTGGTAATCTTCTCTGTTTTGAAAGTCGTAAATAAACTAACACCTAAAAAAGAAGAAGAACCCGCCAAAGAACCAAGACTTTGCCCACATTGTTTTGGTGAAGTGCATGACGAAGCAACTCGTTGTCCACATTGCACCAGCCAATTAAATTAGTTTAGTGCTTTAAAAGCCCACTTTAATTGTGGGCTTTTGTATTATATAAAACCACCAATCCATTGGCTTGGTGGTTTTATAAATTTTCAAATTGTCTGCAAATAGTATATTTGGAAATAGAAGTTTGCACTGCACCGCGTACATAGTAGTTAATAATATCTCTAATGTAGCTTGGCATAAAGGTATTATATTTTACTTCCAAAATAATATCATTGTTCTTAAAACAAGGTACAGTTGGCACAAAAGGGTCAAACATGTCGCTGCTATATACACCGGTATGTAGCTGCTTATCAAAGGTAACACGCACTTCTTCAGCAGGGTGCAGGTAGGCTTCACGTATATAGTCTACAATTACTACCGGGCGCAAAAAGTTGGTGCGCATTTCACGATAAACATCGAGCAACAGGCCGCTTTTGGTTTTGTCTAAGCCTGCAGGGTCGCCAATAATCAGCTGGTCTGCCAGTTCTCTTGGTATCGTAATGGAACGTTTGGAAATCAAAGAACCAACTTTGGTTTTGCATTCCATTTTAATCGTATCTGGAGAATAGTTGTATATGCGTATTCTGTATTTATCTCTGTCCTTTGTACCGTTAATTTTGTCGTAGTAGGCATTGTTGAAAATAGTGTCAAAATACAAAGAACGTATGGCATAATTGTTGTTCTTATCTCCAAAGGGATCTCTATGTAAAGTGTGATCTAATGCAGAGGAGAGCAATCTGTATTGTACTTCGTTTATAAAAAACTTAAGTTCATGCCGCATGGGCATCGCTTTTGCCATTAGTTTCCAGCCTCGGTTTGACAAGCTACTAAAGTAACGTCATATACACGTGGTATATTCTTTAGTGCAGTTACAACACTGTCTTCATTTGCATTGAGTAATACTTCATAGGTAAGCTCAGCGCCTGCATTGGTAATGGTTTTGCTGCGAATTTTATGGCTTTTTACTAAGTTGCGTAAGCTGTCTTCAATTTCTGCAGAGGTGTTTGGCTGTGCATGTAAAACAAGCAAATAGGTGTTGGGGTTTTTAAAGGAGATAAAGGATAGTACAAATACAAATACAGATAATATAAGAACAACTGCCAATGCGATTAAGTAAAGGCCGGCGCCTAATAAAATACCCATGGTTAAAGCCCAAAACATGTAAGCCGTGTCTAACGGATCTTTTACTGCTGTTCTAAAACGCACAATACTCAAAGCACCCACCATACCCATAGAAAGTGCTATATCACTTTTAATGCACATAACAACAGGTGTGGTAATAAGTGTAAGCATAATTAAAGTAATAGGGAAGCTGGGGTTATAAAGCACACCGCGATAGGTTTTTTTATACACTATTGCAATAATGCAACCTACAATAAAAGCAGCCAGTATGGAAATCAATACGTCCATAATGGAAATATTTAAAAATTGTGCACCTAAACCGGCATTTGTTACAATATCACTCTTGGTAATTTTATTTAAAGATTCAGCAATTGCCATAGAATATCTCCTTCAAATTCGTTCTCTTACTATTATAATGTTTTGTATTTCTGTGTCAAGTTTTGTAAATTTTACAATAGTAACATATTCCGTTTAACTTGCATTTTTTTCAAAATTAGTTATAATTAACTTGTGGCGAATTTCGTTATATATAAATTATTTTTATGGAGGTTTTTTATGGAAATAGGCTTACTTGGCAAACAAACGCTCTGTGTAGAGGGGGATCATACCGCTGCAAACGTTGGCAGTGGAAGTTTGGAAGTATTTGCTACTCCGGCAATGATTGCTCTTATGGAAAAAACCTGTATGTTTAGCGTAGCTCCATTTTTGGAGCAGGGCACAAGTACCGTTGGCACTTTGGTAAATGTAAAACATATTTCTGCCACTGCATTGGGTGATACAGTGCGCTGCGAAAGTGAACTTATAGAAATAGACAGAAAACGCCTTGTATTTTCTGTGCGTGCTTACGATAGCAAAGGCCTTATTGGTGAAGGTACCCACGAACGCTTTATTATCAATATAGAAAAATTTATGCAAAAACTTTAATATAGGGAGAAAAATATGGAATTCAAAAGTGGAAGATGGCAAGAAGAAATTAATGTGCGTAGCTTTATTCAAAGCAATTATACACCTTATGATGGCGATGAATCTTTTTTACAATCCCCAAGTGAAAAAACAAAAAAACTTTGGAATAAACTTAGCGAACAACTCAAAATAGAAAGAGAACGCAACGGCATTTACGATATAGATACCCAACACATTTCTACCATTGTTGCCCACAATGCTGGCTATATAGATAAAGACTTAGAAGAAATTGTTGGTTTGCAAACAGATGAACCATTAAAACGTGCCATTATGCCTTTTGGTGGCATACGTATGGTTAAAAATTCTTTAAAAGCCTATAACAGAGAACTTCCGCCGGAAGTGGAAAATATTTTCAATTATAGAAAAACCCATAACGATGGTGTATTTGATGCCTATACGGACGATATGCGTTTGGCAAGAAAAACCGGTATTATTACTGGCTTACCGGATGCCTATGGCAGAGGGCGTATTATTGGCGACTATCGCCGTGTTGCCCTCTATGGTGTAGACTACTTGATTGAACAAAAAACCAAAGCCAAGAATGAGTACGTATTTGATATTATGGATAGCCCAACCGTTCGCCTTCGTGAAGAGTTGAGCGAGCAAATTCGTGCTTTAAAAGAATTGAAAGAATTGGCAAACAAATATGGTTTTGATATTTCAAAACCAGCTCAAAACACAAAAGAAGCAATACAATGGCTCTATTTTGGTTACTTGGCAGCTGTAAAAGAACAAAACGGCGCAGCCATGAGTATTGGTAGAATTTCTACTTTCTTAGATATCTATGCACATAGAGATTTGCAGGAAGGCAGATTTACAGAAACACAAATTCAAGAACTTGTAGATCATTTTATTATGAAACTGCGCATTGTGCGTTTCTTGCGTACTCCGGAATATGATGAGCTCTTTAGTGGAGACCCTACTTGGGTTACCGAAGCCATCGGCGGTATGGGGCTTGATGGTCGTCATATGGTTACCAAAATGAGCTACCGTTTCTTGCACACATTGGTAAATTTAGGCCCTGCTCCAGAGCCAAACTTAACTGTACTTTGGAGTGAGCGTTTACCGCAAGCATTTAAGAACTATTGCTCTAAAATTTCTATTCAAACTTCTTCCATACAGTATGAGAACGACAATCTAATGCGTGAAAAGTTTGGAGACGATTATGGTATCGCTTGTTGCGTATCAGCTATGCCTATCGGTAAACAAATGCAGTTCTTTGGCGCACGTGCCAATTTAGCCAAAGCTTTGCTTTATGCTATTAACGGTGGTAAAGATGAGGTAAAAGGTTTACAATGCGCACCACAATTGCCCATTCCGCAAGGGGAATATTTAAACTATGATGAAGTAATGTTCCATTTTGATAAAATTATGGAATGGTTATCCAAACTCTACATCTCCACCCTTAATATTATTCACTACATGCATGATAAATATTGCTATGAACGTATAGAAATGGCTTTGCATGATGAAGAAATTGTGCGCACTTCTGCTTGTGGTATTGCCGGTTTATCTGTAGTGGTAGATAGCTTGTCTGCCATTAAATATGCTAAAGTAAAACCAATCCGTAATGAAGAAGGTTTAACTGTAGATTTTGCTATCGAAGGCGATTATCCTAAGTTTGGTAATAATGACGATAGAGTAGATGCAATTGCACAAGAGCTTGTAAAAACTTTTATGAAAAAGTTACAAAAGCATAGAACCTATCGTTCTTCAAGGCCTACCATGTCTATACTTACCATTACATCTAACGTGGTTTATGGTAAAAAAACCGGCTCTACCCCAGATGGTAGAAAAGCAGGCGAACCCTTTGCTCCGGGTGCAAACCCCATGCATGGTAGAGATACTTCTGGCTGCTTAGCTTCTATGAAATCTATTGCCAAATTGCCTTACGATTATAGTGAAGATGGTATCAGCTATACATTCAGCATTGTACCAACTGCCTTAGGTAAACATGAAGATGAGCGCAAAGTAAATCTTTCTACAATTTTAGATGGTTTCTTTATTGATAAAGGGCACCATATTAACGTAAACGTAATGCATAGAGAATTGTTGCTTGATGCAATGGACCACCCGGAAAAATATCCACAGCTTACCATTCGTGTTTCTGGTTATGCTGTAAACTTTATTAAGTTAAGTCGCGAACAACAGTTAGATGTTATTCATAGAACTTTCCACGAAAGGTTTTAATCTTCATTGGGTGGGCACTTGCTCACCCAATTTTTATAGAGGAGAAATACATGAATCCACGAGATACTTTAGGTAGAATACACTCCATAGAAACTTTTGGCGCCGTAGATGGCCCAGGGGTTCGTTTTGTTGTATTTTTACAAGGGTGTCCGCTTCGCTGTTTGTATTGTCATAACCCGGATTCTTGGAATCCCAAAGATGGCAAACTTATATCTGTGGGGGAATTGATAGATAATATGGAAAGTTATAAAAATTATCTATCGGGTGGCCTTACCATATCAGGTGGTGAACCAATGATGCAAAAGGAGTTTAGCATTGCACTTTTACAAGAAGCGAAGAATATCGGTATACATACGGCGTTGGATACTTCTGGTGCGTTTGCATTGGAGCATAGCAAAGCCATTGTAGATGTTGCGGATCTTCTTTTATTGGATATCAAAGCCGCCACACCGGAACGCTATTTGCAGATTACAGGCAGGGACTTTGCCTATACAAATGCATTTGCAAATTTGGAGTATTGTGAACAAACCCATAAACCTGTATGGATTCGTCATGTATTATTGAATGAGTATACTTTGCATGAAGCAGAACTGCATCTTTTAGCACAAACCTTATCTAAGTATTCTTGTATTGAAAGGGTAGAGCTATTGCCTTTTCATAAAATGGGCGAGTATAAATGGGGAGAACTGGGATATGAATATAAACTCTTTTCTATACCAGCCCCCAATAAAAATGAAATTCAGAAAGCAAAAGATATTTTTAAACAATATAGATTAAATGTATATTAAAAAAGGAACAGCGCTTGTTCCTTTTTTATTTGAAATAATATATTCTACTGCTCGCATCATGGCGTGCAAGGTCTAAGGTATAGTCTTCACCCTGTACAGCGCCTTCCTTTTGCATCAGTTGTTGTGTAGTATGATAGGCAATTTCATAGGTGTTGGTATTTTGGCTTAAATGCCCAAGTAAAAATTGTTTTGTTCCTAATTGGCTTAGCTTTAATGTCGCCTCTGCACAGGTTAAATTGCTCATGTGGCCTTTTTTGCCTTGTATGCGCTTTTTTAAAAAACTTGGGTACTTATCAGTTTCTTGAATCATTTGTAAGTCATGATTGCTTTCCAATAATATCACATCACTACCACTTACCATATCACATACTCTTTTAGGAAAGTAGCCTAAATCTGTTACGCAAGCTGCACTATATCCACCGGTAAAGATGCGATAACCAACAGGGTCAACTGCATCATGTGGAACACTAAACGGTAAAATTTCAAAGCTGTTTAAAAAGAAATTTTGCTTTGGGAATATTTCTATTAACTGAGAACCGGTCTCTATTTTTTTCTTTTGTTCCATATAGGCAAGGGTTTTACCGGTTGCCATAATGGGCACGCTCAATTGTTTGGCAAGCACTTTTACACCACTGATATGGTCGCTATGTTCGTGAGTAATCAATATAGCTCGGATGCTTTTAGGATCTACACCCATAAGGTTCAAGCTGTCTTGCACACATTTTGCTGTGATGCCGCAATCCACCAATATGCCTTCTTCATGGTTGCCAATATAAGTACAGTTTCCTTGGGAACTGCTACGTATGTTAAAAAATAATAGACTCATATTAGTACTCTTGTATCATTCCTAATTTAAATAAATATTCTTCAAGTGTAAGGTTGTTTTTATACATTTCTTCTGCATGGGGTAAACCTACATAGCGTATATGCCATGGCTCAGGTAAATAGCCTGTAATGCTTTGTTTACCCTCTGTATAACGTGTAATAAATCCATATTTATAACAGTTTTTTTCTAGCCATTTGCTTTGTTTCGTATCTTTAAATAGTTTGCCGGGCACAGTAATATCAAAAGCTAATCCGGTATGGTGTTCACTTGTGCCGGGGTCTGCTACCGTTTGTTTGGTGGCAGATGTTGCCTTGGCTTTGTTAAGCTTATTTTCTTGCATGTATGTTTGTACACGCTTGTTAAATATATTTTTTTGATCCTTTACAGAACGGTAAGCAGAACTTATTTGCCAAATATCTAAGCCGTCAGTATAGGCCGCTTGTAGCATTTCTTGTAATGCCAATAAGGCAGTACGGTTCGCCATAGTGTTTTTATATTTTATATGAATATAGTTTTCTGTAAGTATTTCATCAGCTTTTACCAAGTCTAACGGCACAAAAGATTCATCCAATACTACTTTTTTGTTTACCAATATTAAAAAGTCTTTGCTGTTTGCACTTGGTGTTGGGCTGGGCGTAGGTGTTGCAATGGCTTGTTGTGCTTGTTGGCTAAGCAACAAAGCGTAGGTTTGGCTACCTACAATGCCATCTGCAGTAATATTATGTTGTGTTTGAAACCATTGCACAGCGTTTTGTGTCGCTTTGCCAAATTGACCATCAGCTGCACCGCTTAAATAACCTAAAGCAATTAGTTTTTCCTGTATTGCTTTTACATCGGCACCGGTACTACCATTTTTGATAAGCAGCGGCGTAGGTGCAGGGCTAAAACTTGGTTGAGGCATTTTGGTTTCTAAGGTTTGTGCGTTTTCTGGTACAGGTTCGCTATGATTCTCCGTATTGTTTAGGGTAGCGTTTACTGTTTCTTCCCAAACCAATGGGGTAGGGGTTAGCTGCATTAAATATTGGTATTCATTTTTACTTTGTAGTACACGCACAAGTAAAATGATAAATGCAATCAGTAATATCGCACACACAAGGTATAAAAGTTTGTTCCAGGTATTTTTCATTCTATTTTTGTTTAGGTTTTCCTATTATAGCAAAGCCTTTGCCGGTAACGGTTATTTCTTTGCAGTTAGCGGGTATAAATGCACTTTCGCCACTTTGCAAATGCAAAATACAATCGCCATTGTGCAAATGTAAATCGCCAAAGGCAGTACATAAAGCAAAAGTATCATCGGTGTTATAAAAGTGTTCTGCACCATCAAGATTTATAGAATACAGTGTAAAATTTTCACCGTTTACAATCCTGTGTGTACCCAATGTGGTGGGCAGAGTACTTTTATTATTATTTGCTTTGTAGTTAATGCAATGTATGGAATCCTCTATATGCAGTTCCCTTGCATTTCCTTGTGCATCGGTTCTACCCCAATCCCACATTCTATAAGTAACATCGCTGGATTGTTGTAATTCATATACCACTATACCACTGCCAAGTGCATGTACCGTGCCGGGAGGAATATAAAATATATCGCCTTTTTGCACTTTAACAAATTGCACCAAGTATTCCGGGCTTTTGCCGGAAAGCAAACAGTTCTGCAAGGCTTGTTCATCCGTATTTTCTTTTAAACCATATACCAACTGCGCGTTTTCATCGCAATCTAATACCAACCAAACCTCTTCTTTACCCAATTTACCATCGGCATGTGTACATGCATAGTGATCGTTAGGGTGTACTTGTATGCTTAGCAAACCTTTCGCATCTAAAAGTTTTAACAATAATGGAAAATTGCCTGCCGTATAACCTTTACCTGTAAAAGCTTCGCTGTAGTTTTCAATTAAACTTGTTAAAGTTGTACCCAGCATATCTTTACTTTCTAAGCCATTTAGTACGCTTACTTCTAAACTTTCACCAGTACTTTTATCTGGTATAGGCTTGTTAAATAAGGTTTGTAGCTTGTTGCCACCCCAAGGTGTCATACTACCATGGCGAAAACTGGCTTGCATTTTAATTACGGCAAAAGGGCTGTTTTTATGCAAACGCAGTTCACAAGCATTTGGGTATACATGGCCTAAAGTGCGTAAAGAAGTGCTTTGGGCGAGTTTGTTTTCATTTTGCAGCTCTAAGATATGCAAACTATCTACATTAAAATATTCTAAAAACGTTTTTTGTAAAGCCTCTGTATTTAGATTCTCAAATATTATAAACGTAGCACATTCTAATACTTTGCCGCCAAAATGCCACGGGTATTCTTTTTGCGTAGGTGTAGAGTTAATAAAAAGCTCTGCCACCTTAGTATTATCTTGCATAAGAGCATATTGATTTTCTATGTTTTTTACTATTTTATATTGTTTATGCATGTTGGTTCTCCTGGTACATGGCATAAAACTGTGCGTAAAGACCGTTTTTAGCAAGTAAATCTTTATGGCTTCCTTTTTCAACAATTTTATTTTCGTCTAATACCCAAATGCAATCAGCATTCTTAATAGTGGTTAATCTATGAGCAATGGTAAATACAGTTCTACCTTTGCTTAACCTTGTTAAAGATTCTTGCACTACTCGCTCGCTTTCATTATCCAGTGCACTGGTTGCTTCATCTAAAATCAATATGGGGGGGTTTTTTAAGAACACGCGCGCAATGCTTAAACGCTGTTTTTGACCACCGGAAAGCTTTAAGCCACGTTCACCAATATAGGTGTTGTATTGTTCCGGTAATTCCATAATAAAGTCATGTGCACCGGCAAGCTTGGCAGCTTCTACAATTTCTTCAAAGCTTGCACCGGGTTTACCATATTCAATGTTGGCAATAATGGTGCTGGAGAATAAATAAACTTCCTGTTGCACCATACCAATGTTATTACGCAGAGAGGATAGGGCAATATCTTGTATATCGGTATCATCTAGTAATATTTTGCCTTCGCTTACATTATAGAAACGGGGGATTAAGTTTACCAAGGTGGTTTTACCACCACCACTGGGGCCAACCAAAGCCACACTTGTGCCCGGTTCAACAATTTCGCTTATATTGCTAAAAACATTGGGTTTATCTGTGCCATATTGAAATGCAACATTTTGAAATTCAATTTTACCTTTGGCGCTTTCTAAATGTTTGGCATTTGGTACATCTACAATATCGCTTTTCTCATCCATAATTTCCACAAAGCGCTCTATACCGGTCATACCGTTTTGAAAGGCTTCTGTATATTGAATTAAAGTACGCACAACCGTAATTAAGGCAGAAATGTATAAAATGTAAGATACATAGTCGCCGGCGGATATTTTTTTGTTTAGTAGAAAAAAAGCGCCGATTACAATTACAGTAATGTACATTAAGCCATCAAACAATCGCGTAACCGTATGAAAACCACCCATGTAATGATAGCTTTCTGTTTTAATGTTTATAAAACGCCTGTTAAAATCATTAAAGGTAAGTATTTCTTTGTGTTCGTTGGCAAAGGATTGCACTACACGTATACCAAGCAGACTATCTTCAATTTGCGCATTGATTTCACCAATCTGTTTTCTGCGTTCACGAAATGCATTGCGCATTCTTTTTCTAAAATAAGAAGATGCATAATACATCAATGGAACCATGGCAAACAATATCAAGGTAAGTGGAATATTGATTCGTGCCAATACAATAAAAGAAATAACAAATTTTAATGCGGCTATAAAGAATTCTTCCGGGCAGTGGTGGGCAAACTCTGTTACATCAAACAAATCGTTGGTAATACGGCTCATAAGTTGCCCAACTTTAGTATCGTTATAGTAAGATATGGGCAAAGTTTGTAAATGGCTAAACAGATCCGTGCGCATATGGGCTTCCATTTTAACACCCATAATGTGGCCGGTGGTTGCCATGTAGTAATAGGCTATGCTGTCTGTAATGCGTATAACCAAATATAAGGCACCAATAGCCAAAATAAATTTCGGTGTTAACTGGGTAATATCCGTTTGTACAATCGTAACAATTTTACTGATAATAGGTGGCAAAATAAGCACGCTCACAGCGGTGAAAGCGGCGCATAAAAGGTCTAAAACTAATATTTTTAAGTGCGGTTTATAGTAGGGCAAAAACCGTTTTATTAAATAATGATAGTTATGCTGAGGCTTCATCTATTTGTTTAACGAAAGTAAAGACAACTCTCGCATTACCTCCTCTGTTGAAATTTTAGGAAATAGTATTAAAAAATTTACATCTTCTATGTTGGCAGATATTTGAATTTGCCTGTCATTTTCCAACCATGCGCCCATCATACCGGCAAAATTAATGCTTTTATCTAAATGCACCTGCAAACCCTTGGTATTTCTGTTTTGCATCGTAAAACCGGGGCGCTGGGCTATAATTGTATATGCAACATTGTTTTCTGTTGTAAAGCTTGCTTGTAATGTGTACTGTATGCTGCCACTGCTGTTACTTTTTAATGTAAGTGCTTGTGGTAAAGTGTTTTTTACGAGCATGGGCGCAGCAAATTCTTCTAATATGGTATCAAAAGAGGCCTGGCTTAAATCCAAATTGCGAGCCGGTTTACCAATGCTGTTATTTTGTAATAGGTTGGTACTGCCGCTATGTTCTGTTTCACCTAAAATAAGCATTACATACAGCAATGCACCAATGATCAGTAATAGGGGGATAAGTATAATATATTTGAATATTTTTTTTAGTCTGTTTTTATTCTGCATAAATTGGTTCGTTTTCAGCTTGCAATATTGCAATTTCCTTTTGTAATAGGGCGTGTAAGTGTTGGCTTTCTTTAAATAGCTCTATAAAACTTACATAAAGTGCTTTGGCAAGTACAGGGCTATATTTGCCCAATGCAGTGCAATGAAGTATATTTTGTATCATGTAAGCAATGGGCTGCGCCAGTGTTTTTGCGGGATTTTTAGATAAAGAGAATCCAAAAAAGCTACGCATATATTTACTGGAGCCAAGTAAAAACAGTTCTATAAAGCGCTTGCTTATTTGCTCATAATATTGGCTTAAAAACCTGTTTTTGTTAGGTGCAAGTGCAAGGCAGGCAAGTAAATTTTCTCCTTGCATAAGCTCATTACAATTTTTTTCAATTTGCGCTTTACTAAATATTTCCGGCTCTAAAAATATATTGAGCAGGTAGCAGTGTATAACGCCAAAATCTACTTTTTTTGCATTGCGTTCGTGTAATCTGCCTTGTAATAGTATGGCCTGTTTTACCAACAAATTATTAGGGTTTTCTTGGTTTAAGCGCAATAGCTTTTGGTGAATGTGTACAGGGTCTTGGTGAGTTAACAGTAAGTCTATCGTGGCTTGTAATTTTCTATTGTCGTCGTTAGGTAAAATACATTTTGTGCCACAATGAGTACAAAATGCCTTGTTTTGTGTATGTTCTACCCAAAATTCATGTTTACAGTTTTCACAAATAATACTTTGCATATTCTCACCTCTTATATTGTATTATATCACATTTTGCAAATAGGAATTAGCCTCTGCGTGTAGATTTTCTTGTTCTACCTCTACTGTTACTTTTGCGAATTTGAGGTTTGGGTAAAATAGAAGGCAATTTATTTTGCATTGCAAAAATTCTATCTCTAATTTTGGCTGCTTGTTCAAAGTCCAAGTCCTTTGCAGCACTTAACATTTGGTCTTCCAAACTGCGTAATAAAGCCTCTTTTTCTTCTTGGTTAAGCACGCTGTCGTCCTGGGATTCAATATCATTACTAATGCGCAGCAGGGCATGTATAGTGCTTTTCACAGATTGGGGTGTAATACCGTTTGCAAGATTATATTCCTGCTGTATGGCACGTCTTCTGTTGGTTTCGTCTATAGCACGCTGCATACTGTCTGTAATGTGGTCGGCATATAGAATAACCCTGCCGTCTACATTTCTGGCAGCTCTACCAATGGTTTGTACTAAGCTGGTTTCACTGCGTAAAAACCCTTCTTTATCAGCATCTAGTATTGCAACAAGGCTAACCTCCGGCATATCTAAACCCTCTCTTAACAGGTTAATGCCCACCATTACATCATATTCACCTTTGCGCAATCCTTGAATAAGTTCACTGCGTTCCAAGGTTTTGACATCACTGTGCAAATATCTTACTCTAATATCAAGGTCAGATAAATAATCGGTTAAATCCTCTGCCATTTTTTTGGTTAATGTAGTTACAAGTACGCGGCCACCTTGCTCAATTGTTATTTTTATTTCATCTACCAAGTCATCAATTTGGCCTGTGGCGGGGTGTATTGCAATAGAAGGGTCAATCAGCCCGGTAGGGCGAATAATTTGTTCAACAATTTGTTTGCTCAATGCAAGTTCATACTTTGCAGGTGTAGCAGAAACATAGATGGTTTGTTGTACCAATTTTTCAAATTCTTCAAAAACCAATGGCCTATTGTCAAAGGCGGAAGTAAGCCTGAAACCATATTTCACAAGCATTTCTTTTCTTGCTCTGTCGCCTCTGTACATAGCTCTAATTTGTGGCACGGTAACATGGCTTTCATCTATAATGGTTAAAAAATCATCGGGGAAATAGTTTAATAAACTAAAAGGCGCTTCCCCGGGCTTACGGCCGTCAAAATAACGGCTGTAGTTTTCAATGCCGGTGCAATAGCCCAACTGTTGCATCATTTCTATATCATAATTGGTACGTTCCGAAAGCCTTTGTGCCTCTAATAATTTTCCCTCTGCTTTAAAGGCTTGCACTTGTTCTTCCAAGTCTTTTTTTATTTGTGCTATATTGTTTTGTATATTGTCCTTGCCCATAGCATATAGTGTGGCAGGGTAAATCAATGCGTGTTGCAAAGCAGAAACTTGCTTACCTGTTACAATTTCTATTTGGCTGATTTTGTCTATTTCATCACCAAAAAAATCAATGCGCAAGGCATGGCTTTCATTGCTTGCGGGGATAATTTCAACAATATCGCCACGCACTCTAAATGTGCCTCGTTTAAAATCAATATCATTACGCGTATATTGAATTTCAATCAATTTATCTATTAAAGTATCGCGATCCATCTGCATTTGTGGTCGCAAAGAAAGCACTAAGTCATCGTATTCACTTGGGTCGCCCATAGAATAAATACAACTTACAGAAGACACCACAATAACATCTCGCCTTTCACGCACAGCAGCTGTTGCACTGTGGCGCAAACGGTCAATCTCATCATTTATTGAGGAGTCCTTTTCAATATAAGTATCAGATGAAGCAATGTATGCTTCCGGTTGGTAATAATCATAGTAACTTACAAAGTATTCTACAGCGTTTTCAGGAAAAAACGCGCGCAATTCACTACACAATTGTGCTGCCAATGTTTTGTTGTGGGCAAGCACCAAGGTGGGCTTTTGTACTTTTTCAATGACGCTTGCCATGGTAAAGGTTTTGCCACTACCGGTTACCCCCAAAAGCACTTGGTCCTTATAACCTTTTTGTATTCCTTCAGTCAA
Source organism: Bacillota bacterium (assembly GCA_023396045.1). GTDB lineage: Bacteria > Bacillota > Clostridia > Christensenellales > Aristaeellaceae > JAAZPT01. Next base: position 21,199 of record JAEWXD010000014.1, read on the forward strand.
TTTTGCAATGGCTTGCGGTTGGTCGCCGCTGGCAGGGTAAGGGGCGTGTAATTTAAATGTATTCATCGTGTCCTCTGTACAAGTGCAGCGTGCGAAAAGTATTTGGCAAAACTTGCTATATATACTTTTTGCACGCTGCAATCATATTATTTATTATATATTTATCTTGTGTTCGGTTTTTACCCAAGTATGTTGGTTTTTGTAATATAACAATCCCACAGCTTTTGCAACTGTAATCACAGCAGAGCTCATAATAATGCCGGCCAATAATACTGGTAGATACTTTATACTTGGTTTTTCTTTGTTGTCCATATAATCTGCAACATAAAATAGAAAAATAAACAGGTATAGAAAAATTAAAACGCTTATTAAATTTATGTTGAATAATGAGCTTATATCAAACATTGTATTGTTGTATATCCCACTTATTTTTAAAATGAAATTTATTAGAAGCAAGGGTATTTGTACGGTCATTAAAAAATAAGGAATTAAGGAATACATGTAAAAAGAAGTAGACATAAATTCCCATATGCTAATTTTTTTATGCCATAGTGCTTGTATAAGGTTCGGAGTATTTTTAAACGCTACATACCAGTGGCCTTGTGCCCAACGTTTTTGTTGTTTAAAACATGCATAGTAACTGGTTGGCTTTTCGTCTAATACTTTTACATTATTGTTCCAAAGTATACGCTTGCCGTCAATGGTGGTTTCAATTTGAAATTCAAAGTCTTCGGTTAAGCTCATGGCTTTCCAACCACCACGATTGTGTATATAGTCTGTACGTACTGCAAAACCTGTGCCGCCAATGGCAATATTTAAACCCATTCTACACTTGGCCAATTGAAAAAAACGGTTAGAAATAGTGTAGCTTAAATAGTAAAATGCCGCCACAATTCCGGATTTGTTTTTTGCGCCTAAATAGCTTTGTGTAGCAACGGCATCAGGGTATTCTAACATTTGGCTGTTAATTTCTTTGAGCATGTTGGAATCCACCAGGTTATCAGCATCAAAAAACATAACCAAATCATATCTTTCATGATAATTTCCTATGCGTTCGAAAGCTTTTTGCAGGGCAATGGGTTTGCCTGTAGGGCTATCTTCATTTTCTTTAAAAAATTCAAATACATTGGCGCCTAAATCTCTAGCAATTTGTGCCGTATTGTCTGTACAATTGTCAGCCAAAATATAGTAATCAAAGAGCTCCTTAGGGTACTCCATTTTTTCCATGCATTGAATAATACCAGAAATCACTTTTTCTTCATTGTGAGCTGGTATAAATATTAAAAATTTATTTTTGGGTGCTTTATCACTATAATCCTTTGTTTTATTACTATAGCCTTTGAAAGTAACAAAAATTAAAAACACAATCATTGCCATGCACCAAATACTAAGTGCAGTAAGCAGTACATATATGATACCCTGTATAATCTCCAATGTATTTCCTCCCGTGTGCCAGTTTAGGCACAAACATACTATTTTATATTAGTATATCTAACGCATTTTGTCAATTTATAACAATACGGATATATATTATATTTATAATTCTTTAAAAAAATATATATTATTATATAGAAGTGATGTTTACATTGTCAAAAAAATGTGTATATGTATTTCCAAAGGAGTGTGCATGGAAAAAATCAACTATCAAATATTGTGTGAAGCACGGATTGCAGAACTACAAAAGCAAAATAAAAGGCCGCGCCTTTTATTGCATACTTGTTGTGGCCCATGTAGTAGCTATGTTTTAGAATACTTAAGCCAATATTTTGCAATTACTGTGTATTATTACAACCCTAATATAGACACTGCACATGAGCATGCGCTTAGAATTCAGGAACAAGCTGCGCTTATTGATAAAATGCATCTTGATGTGCAATTTGTAGGTGTGGAATACGAACCAAAGATATATTATCAAGCAGTAAAGGGGTTAGAAAACGAAAGAGAAGGCGGCAAACGTTGTGATGTTTGCTTTATGTTACGCCTGGAAAAAAGTGCACAATATGCAAAGGAACACGGTTTTGATTATTTTACAACTTCACTTTCTATTAGCCCTCTTAAAAATTCACAGAAGTTAAATAATATAGGCAAAATCTTAGAAGAAAAATATGGCGTAAGGTATTTAGAGTCGGATTTTAAAAAACGTGGTGGTTACCAACGTTCCGTTGTTTTATCTAAAAAATATAATATGTATAGGCAAGATTATTGTGGCTGTATTTTTTCTAAAAATGAGCGCATGCAGCAGATACAAAATGCAACAAAACAAGAACAAAACTCGTAACTAATGTACAAGGAGCTACAGCATGACCATTAGACAGCAATTAGAAGCTTTAGAGCAACAAACGCTTTCACCTTATGCGTGTAAAAGCGCAGAAAGTAAGGGAAGAGAGCGTAATATTCATCCTTGTGATTTACGTACAGATTTCCAACGGGACAGAGATCGTATTATTCACTGCAAAAGTTTCCGCCGTTTAAAGTTTAAAACACAGGTGTTTTTATCTCCAGAGGGGGATCATTACCGCACTCGCTTAACCCATACATTAGAGGTGGCACAAGTGGCCAGAACATTGGCAAAGTGTCTGCGCTTGAATGAAGATCTAACTGAAGCCATTGCCTTAGGGCATGATTTAGGGCACACGCCCTATGGCCATATTGGTGAAAGAACACTACATAATTTATACCCGGGTGGATTTCACCACAACCAACAAAGCTTGCGTGTGGTAGAAGTAATCGAGAATGGAGCCGGCCTTAACTTAACTTGGGAAGTGCGCGATGGTATTTTAAACCACAGTGGCCCCAACTTACCGGCAACCTTAGAGGGTATGTGCGTGCGTATTGCCGATAGAATTGCCTATATCAATCACGATATTGATGATGCTATACGTGCAGGCATTATTACACAAGAACAGCTGCCAAAGGAATGCTTAAAGGTACTTGGTTATTCGCATGGCGACCGCATTAATACTATGATAGCCGATATTGTTCATACAAGCATGGGGCAAAATTTTGTGGATATGAGCCCCGAAGTTAAGGAGGCCGCAGGTCGCCTGCGCCAATATATGTTTGCCAATGTATATCAAGCAGGTTGGCGTAGTGGCGAAGAACGCAAGTGTGATTTTGTTGTAGAAACTCTTTACAATTATTTCATGAACAATCCTGCGCAAATGCCGTTAGAATATGTTGAAATAGAATACAAAGAAGGTATTGCCCGTGCTGTTTGCGATTATGTTGCTTGTATGACAGACCGCTTTGCAACCAGTCTATTTAAAAAACTGTTTGTGCCCATATCTTTTTCAGATAATGCGCCAAGCAATATTATTCATACTTACGAAAGTTAATGAAAGGAGTTCATATGTTTTTTCCGGAAGAGTGGATAGAAGAATTAACCCGGCGTGCAGACATAGTGCAAACCATAGGCAGCTATGTGCCTTTAAAGCGCGCAGGTAGAAACTATATTGGTTTATGCCCTTTTCATAATGAAAAAACAGCATCCTTTAATGTAAGCCCGGATAAACAGTTTTACCATTGTTTTGGCTGTAAAGCCAGTGGCAATGTTATTCACTTTATTATGGGCATGGAAAATTTAAGTTTTCCGGAAGCCTGTACTTTTTTGGCACAACAACATAATTTGCCACTCCCCGAACAAACTGCAGACCCTGCTTATCAGCAACGCAAAAGTAAAAAAGAGCGCATATTGCAAGCCAATAAAGAGGCTGCCATGATTTACCATAAATTATTGTGGGAGCCACGCGGCAAACAAGTGCTGGACTACTTTAAAAGCCGTGGTTTGAGCGATGCACAAATTATTAAGTTTGGTTTGGGTGCAACATGTTTTCATAATATAGTATCAGAACAGCTCACAGCCAAAGGCTTTACCATAGAAGAACTGGAAGAAGCTAACCTGGTAAGAATAAAAAACGGGCAAGCCTATGATGTTTTTAAAAACAGAGCAATGTTTCCTATTATTGGTTTTTATGGTGATGTTATTGGTTTTGGTGGTAGAGCTTTGGGCGACGATAAACCAAAATACCTAAATACTTCTGATACTTTGGTGTTTAACAAGCGCAAAAATGTATATGCAGGTAATTTACTTCGCAAAGAAAAAGACCTGCAACGTGTATTATTGGTAGAAGGCTACATGGACGTCATTGCCTTAGACCAGTTTGGTGTAAAAGGCGCAGTAGCAACATTAGGTACTGCATTAACGCCAGAGCAAGTACAAATCATTGCTCGTTATGGTAGAGAAATTCATGTTTGCTATGATGGTGATGAAGCAGGTAAAAAAGCTACTGATAGGGCTGTTGGCATCATTGGTGAAACACAAAAAATAAGTGCAAGGGTTTTGCAAATTCCGGGCAAACAAGATCCTGATGAATATGTGCGTGCCTATGGCAAAGAAGCCTTTGAAAAACTTAAACCCTTACATGGTAAGCTGTATGTGTTGGAGCGATTAAAGCAGGATTTCAATTTGGAAGACGAGTTTCAACGTACCCAATATCATATAAAAAGCATTGAAGTTTTGCTTAGCATAGAGAGTAATTTGGAGCTTAACAATTTATTAGATTCCGCTTGTAGTATTATAGGTATTCCTAAATCTTTGTTGTTAAGTGAACTGCAAACACAAAGGCCACAATTAAAACAAGCCCTTGCCGATAAACAGATTAAACAAGTAAAGCAGGAGTTCCGTAACAAGAACAAACAAATTCCCAATGAAGAATTGCTGTTTTTAGCAATTATGTCTTTAAATCGCTTGCCTTTGTATGATATTGATGTTAACATATTTGGGCACGCCCTTACGCAAAGGGTTTTTGCATTGTTAAAACAAGGCAAAAGTGTGCTTCAAATTTTTAACGAAATTGAAAACGAAGAAGAAAAAATACTGTTATCTGATACTTTTATGAAAGATTATTCTTCCAATTCAGAAGATGAATTAATGAAAATTGCTCAGGATTGCGTTAGAAAAATGAAAATCAGCCAGTATTTGGATCGTAAACGTATATTGCAGCAAGAATTTGATCAATATAACGAAGAACAACAATTACAAGCAATGGACGAACTACTGAAAATACATAAACAAATTAGTAAATTACAAGGAGAAGCGCAATGAGTGAAATCGATGTAAATCAATTTATTGAAAAGTTGGTGCAAAAGCACAAACAAAAAGGGGAACTTCAATACAAAGTTTTAATTGAACAATTAAAAAATTTTGATGTTGATCCTGAAGTGATTGATGAAATGATACAAAAAATTCGCAATGCAAACATTGAAATAGTTGGCCTAACAGATAAAGATAGCGCTTACCAAGAAAATTCTGAGGAAGAATTTGAACCTGTAAAATATGAAAATTTAAACCAGTTGTCTACCATGTCCATGAATGAAGATGAATTGGAATTTATTGATCCGCCAACAGACTTTGATTTGGAAAAAGAAGAGTTTGATGACTTTATGGTGGAAGATATTTCAGACGAAGTTGCTTTAGAAGGCGTTAGTATTGATGATCCTGTTAGAATGTATTTAAAAGAAATTGGTAAAGTACCACTTCTAACCAGCGAGCAGGAAAAAAGCATCGCCAAACGTATGGAAGAGGGCGATGAATCCGCCAAAGAAGAACTTACCGAAGCCAACTTGCGCTTGGTTGTTTCTATTGCCAAACGTTATGTTGGTCGTGGTATGCTCTTCTTGGATTTAATTCAAGAAGGCAACTTAGGCTTAATTAAAGCGGTAGAAAAATATGATTATGTAAAAGGTTTTAAATTCTCTACTTATGCAACATGGTGGATTCGCCAAGCCATTACTCGTGCCATTGCAGATCAGGCACGTACCATTCGTATTCCTGTACACATGGTAGAAACCATCAACAAATTAATTCGTATTAAACGCAATTTATTGCAAGAATTGGGCAGAGAACCAAGTAACGAAGAAGTAGCAGAAAAAATGGGTGTAACCGAAGCAAAGGTGCGTGAAATTATTAAAATTTCACAAGAACCCGTTTCTTTAGAAACCCCTATCGGCGAAGAAGAAGATAGCCACTTGGGCGACTTTATTCCAGACGAAGGTGCACCGGCTCCTGCAGATGCAGTTTCTCATGTGCTTATGAAAGAACAATTGCTCAGCGTTTTGGATACCTTAACCGATAGAGAGAAAAAAGTTTTAAAACTTCGCTTTGGTATGGATGATGGTCGCCAAAGAACATTGGAAGAAGTAGGGCATGAATTTAATGTTACGCGTGAGCGTATACGTCAAATTGAAGCCAAAGCGCTTCGTAAACTAAGGCACCCAAATAGAAGCAAAAAATTAAGAGATTATTTAGAATAATGGTACAGCATGTAGATGAACGGCAAAAAGCTCTGCTGGCTATGGTTCCCCAAGTGGATACCGTGGCAGATATCGGCACAGACCATGGCAAATTACCTGCTTTGTTACTGCAAACCGGAAAATGTAAAAATGCCATTTTGGCAGATATTAGTAAGCCGTCTTTACAAAAAGCAAAAGATTTGCTTGCAAGCCTTGGCTTGCAAGCAAGCTTTATTGTAAGTGATGGCTTGCAAAATATTCATCAAACAATGGATTGTATTGTAATTGCCGGCATGGGCAGCAGCACTATGTGTGATATTCTGCAAAAAGGCAAATCAAAGTTAAAAGGAGCACAACTTGTGCTTAGCCCTAATTTAAAACATGAAGAAACGCGCGCCTTTTTACAAACCATTGGTTATGCCGTTGTAAAAGAAAGTTTGGTATACACAAATCATAAAATGTATACCATCATGCTTGCGCAAGAGGGAGCGCCATTGCTTTCTGAAAAAGAAATATATATAGGCAAAATCAGCAAAAATAATACCTCGCAATTGGTGCAATTATATCTGCTTAAAAAACAAAAAGAACTTCAAATTGCTTTGCAAGGTATGCAAAACGCTAAAAGTGTAAATCAAGCTGAATTGCAAAGCTTGCAACAAAAATTAAATTGGATCGCAGGGGAACTATTATGTATACCAGCGAATTGTTAAAAACTTTAGATGCATACGCAGCGTTTGACTCTGCTGAAAGCTACGATAATGTGGGCTTGTTAGTAGGGGATACAAAACAAGAAGTAAAAGGCATTGTGTTTTGTGTGGATTGTACTATGCAAGTAGTGCAATTTGCATTGGAGCATAGTGCAAATACTATCATCGCCCATCATCCTCTTATTTTTGAAGGTTTGCAGCAAATTTTTACAGATACACCAAAAGGTGCTATAATAAAAATGTTGTTACAAAATCAAATCAATTTTGTGGCAATGCATACCAATTTAGACAATGCAGAGCAAGGTACAGCTTTTGCCATCGCATCTAAATTAGATTTGTTTAATATGTATACACCTGCAGATGCAAAACATATGTGTATTGGGCAGTTAGAGTACCCAATTACGGCCAAAGAATTCTGCACCTTGGTAAGTGAAAAATTTGATTTTCCAGCAAGGCTCTATGGTGAACCGAATGCCAAAATACAAACTTTAGCCATTGCACCCGGCGCTGCTGGAGATGCACACTTGCTATCCTATAAACATCAATGTCAAGCTTTGCTTACAGGTGAAATGAAACATCATCATATTATAGATGCTGTTGCACTGGGTATGGTAGTGGTAGACAATAGCCATCATGCCAATGAAGCTCCGGTAATGCAAATGTTAAAAGATCACTTACAAACCATTTACCCGCTTATCCCTATGGAAGTGTATTTACACCATCCATGTTATTTTAAATAAGAAAGGAAGTTCAGAGAATGGCTTCAAAAATTGAAACATTATGGCAATACCAAACGGCAGATATGGAGGCTTTCAAATTACAAAGAGAAATCAGCCAATCTACAAAGCGTATCAAATTGATACAAAGCAGAGATTTTTTGTTAAAACAAAAAAGTGTAATTGAAAAAATTTCTGCAGATGTAGCGCAAATGGCAGATCGCATTGAGGTTGTGCAAGATGCTTTAAAAGAGTTGGATGCACAAATGCAAGAATTGCAAAAACAGTTTGAGGCAGAAAAACCACAATCCATGGAAGACGCACAAGCGTTTATTCAAGAAGTGAAACGCCTTGCCAAAGATATTGTTGAGTTTGAAAAAGAACTCAAATCCATTCAAAAGAAATCCAACGATAGAAATAAGCAAGAACATGATGTTCGTATTAGTGCTGCCAGAGTAAAGCAAGAATTCAATGCTCTGAAAGCAGAATATGAGCCGGAAAGCGAAGCACAAAAGAAAGAGCTTGATAGGCTTACCGCCATTGCTGAACAAAAATCCAAAGAAGTGGATGCCGATTTGCTTGAAAAATACCTAAGCATACGTAAACATATTGTGCCGCCGATTGCTAAACTGAAAAACAATCAATGTGGCGGTTGTGATATGGCCTTACCGGCTGTATCTCTTAGTGAGTTTGAAGGCAAAGAATATATAGAATGCGCCAATTGTGGTCGTTTAATTATTAAGTAAGGTGATATTGTGAATTTTGCAGCTATTATAGAAAAAAAGAAATTTGGGCAAACTCTTAGTAAAGAAGAAATTCATTTCTTTGCAGAGGCTGCAGCAAAAGGTTTAGTGCCAGACTATCAGTTGTCTGCCTTGTTGATGGCAATTCGTTTAAACGGCATGACAGCAGAAGAAACAACGGAACTTACACTTGCCATGGCCAATAGTGGCGATGTAGTGAATTTGGATGATGTTGTAAAATATCCTGTAGATAAGCACTCTACCGGTGGTGTGGGCGATACTACAAGTTTGATTTTAACTCCACTCGTGGCTGCTTGTGGTGTGCCTGTGGCTAAAATGAGCGGCAGAGGTCTTGGTCATACCGGCGGCACGTTAGATAAATTGGAAAGTATTCCGGGCATGTCTATTTCCTTAAGTTCGGAACAATTTAAGCATTGTATTGAAAAAAACGGCATTGCCATTATTGGGCAAACCGGTAACTTAGCCCCTGCAGATAAAACGCTTTATGCTTTGCGCGACGTTACTGCAACTGTGGATAGTATACCTCTCATTGCTTCCAGCATTATGAGCAAAAAAATTGCCGGTGGTGCAAAAGCCATCGTGCTTGACGTAAAAGCTGGTGCCGGAGCTATTTTACCAACTTTTGAACAAAGTTTAGAGCTTGCCAAAACCATGGTGCAAATTGGTGCTTTGGCTGGTAGACCGGTGGTTGCCGTACTATCCGGTATGGAAGAACCTTTGGGTTCCCATATTGGCAATGCTTTGGAAGTAAAAGAAGCTATAGATGTGCTTGCCGGCAGAACCCAAGGTGCATTACTGGAAGTATCTTTAATTTTGGGCAGCTATATGCTTATTCTGGCAGGCAAAGCACAAAGTGTAGAGCAAGCCAAAGCAATGCTTATGGAAGCTTTGCAAAGTGGCGCAGGCCTTGCAAAACTAAAAGCAATGATAGAGGCCCAAGGTGGCAATCCTGCTGTTTGTGATGATGTTCGCTTATTGCCACAAGCACCTGTTACCTTAGATGTAATTGCCGAACAATCTGGTTTTATTGGTAATATGCAAACCATCCAACTTGGCTATACAGCACAAAATTTAGGTGCGGGTCGCCAAACCAAAGAAGATGTAATAGATCCATCTGTGGGCTTTGTACTCCATAAACGTGTGGGTGATACCGTACAAAAAGGCGAGTGCATTGCTACCGTTTATGCCAATGCAAAACAAAAGGCTGAAGTGGCAGCAAAAGCTATTGCAGAATATGTGCCTGTAGTGCAAGAACAACTACCTGCAACCAAATTGGTATACGCTATTGTAGATCAAAGTACAGTACATATATTTTAATTTATGGTTGACAAACATTTTTACACATGTTAATATATTTTTTGTAAGCAGAGGCTGTCCGCTTCTCACCTTGTGAATTCTGTTTTGCACGGTTCTTAGACATTAAAATGCATGTTTTTTAGCGGCGGGCAACTATGCTCGGCGCTATTTTTATTTTCAGGAGGTGTGTTTTTATCAACGAACCAATGATCAACCACGAAATCAAAGACCGCGAAGTGCGCGTTATCTCTCACACAGGCGAACAATTGGGTATATTACCTATTGAAAAAGCTTTACAAATTGCAGATGAAAACGAGATGGATCTTGTTAAAATTGCAGGCAATGCAGTACCGGCTGTTTGTAAGCTTATGAATTATGATAAACATAGGTATGAACAAGCTAAGTTTGAGCGTGAAATGCGTAAAAAACAAAAAACTATTTCCATTAAAGAAGTGCAATTGTCTGTAACAATTGAAGAAAACGATATTGCAGTAAAAGCAAAAAGAGCACAAAAGTTCTTAGAAGCCGGAGATAAAGTAAAAGTTGTTATTCGCTTCCGTGGTAGACAAATTGTCCATTCCACTATCGGTTTAGAAGTAATGGAAGATTTTGCTGCAAGAGTTGCCGGTGTTTGCAATATTGAAAAGAAAGCGGGTATCGAAGGCAGACAAATGATCATGATTTTAGCACCTAAAGCAGAAAAATAACATAGCGCGTAACTATCATTAGTTAATTGAAGCGTAGAGGAGGAAATGAATATGCCAAAAATTAAATCTCACCGTGGTGCAGCCAAGCGTTTCTCTTTCACAAAGAACGGAAAAGTTGTACACAAACAAATGAATGCTAACCACCAAGTGCATCAAAAAAACCATAAACGTTTACGTCACTTACGTGCAGATGGTGTTGTAGATAATGCAGCAGAAGCACGCACAATCAAAAAGCTGTTACCATATCTATAATTTAGGAGGCAAGAACAATGGCACGTATTAAAAGAGCTGTAAATGCACATAAAAAACGTCGTAGAATTTTTAAATTGGCCAAAGGTTATTTTGGCGCAAAATCCAAACAATATAGAGCCGCAAAAGAACAAGTAGCTCGTTCTTTACGCTATGCTTACATCGGTAGAAGACTCCGTAAACGTGACTTCCGTAGACTCTGGATTACCAGAATCAACGCAGCTGCAAGAATCAACGGTATGTCTTATTCCACCTTCATGAACGGTTTAAAGAAAAACAATATTAATCTCAACCGTAAAATGTTGGCAGAAATTGCAGTTAACGATCCTGCAGGCTTTGCAGCTTTGGTTAGCAAAGTTAAATAATAAATCACTGTGCAGTTGTTGCACAGTTTTTTATTGCTATTTTTTAAAATATTACAATTCAAAGTGAAGTTTGCAAATTATTTTATTTGTCAATATCGGAAATTTTTAGAATAAATGTTACCATAATTTTTATTCATTTCTTGACAAGTAGTATATAATCATATAGAATATATTTGTACGGCAATGAATTTATTTATTAAATCGCTGTTTTCATATATATTTGTAATTTAAAACATTTTTGCTTTTATATATATTCTATAAGAAGTATACCATTTGCATATGGTATTATTCGTGTGGAAACATCGTGCCGACTATACAGTCGGTTTTTTGCGTGCAATAGAACAGCATAGGGTGATAGCTATGTGGTATAAAACAATCAATATTATTCAGGAGGAACAGATGAGTCCGTTATTCATTGGAATTATAACTGCAATTTGCAGTATTGTAATCGGCTTTTTAGTTGGTAATTTTTATCGTAAAAGCTATGTAGAAAAGAAAATTGAAATCTCAGAACAAAAAGCAACTCAAATCGTAGAAGACGCTTTACGCAAAGCAGATGATCAGAAAAAAGAAATCGTATTGGCAGCCAAAGAAGAAGCCATTAAATTGCGTAGTGAAGTAGATAGGGAAATAAAAGATCGTCGTAATGAAGTACACAAAGTAGAAAAACGTTTGCAACAAAGAGAAGAAGTATTAGATAGAAAAAGCGATCACTTAGATAAGCGAGAAGAAACCATCGTTGCAAAACAAAACCAAGCACAAAACACTTTGGCAGAAGCTGAAGCGCTTAAAAGTATGCAAGTTTCGGAATTAGAACGTATTGCCGAAATGACTCAAGACGAAGCAAAGCAACAATTGGTAGACCGTATTGAAAAAGACGCTTACCATGATGCTGCCAAAACCGTTATGGAAATTGAAACAAAAGCAAAAGAAGAAGCAGAAAAACGTGCAAGAAATATTATTTCTTTAGCCATTCAACGTTGTGCATCAGACCATGTTGCAGAAACTACCGTATCTGTAATTAGTTTGCCAAATGATGATATGAAAGGTAGAATTATCGGTCGTGAAGGTAGAAATATTCGAGCCTTAGAACAAGCCACCGGTGTAGATCTTATTATAGACGACACCCCTGAAGCAGTGGTAATATCCGGTTTTGATTCTGTACGTCGTGAAGTGGCTCGTATTGCTATTGAAAAACTCATTATGGATGGCAGAATTCACCCGGCTCGTATTGAAGAAATGGTAGAAAAAGCCCGTAAAGATGTAGATACCCAAATCAAAGAAGCTGGTGAACAAGCTGTGTTTGATACCAAACAACATGGCATGCATCCGGAAATTGTAAAAACATTGGGTAGATTAAAATACAGAACCAGCTATGGTCAAAATGTATTAAAGCACAGTATTGAAGTAAGTCATCTTTGTGGCATGATGGCAGCTGAAATTGGTGCCAATGTAGAACTTGCAAAACGCGCCGGCCTATTGCACGATATCGGTAAAGCCTTAGACCATGAGCAAGAAGGCACCCACGTAACCATTGGTGCGGAACTTGCCCGTAAATATCATGAAAGCCCAGCCGTTGTGCACTGCATTATGGCACACCATAATGATATAGAACCACAAACTGTGGAAGCCGTTTTGGTACAAGCTGCAGATGCTATTTCTGCTGCACGTCCAGGTGCAAGAAGAGAAAGCTTGGAAAACTATATTAAGCGTTTGGAAAAATTAGAAGAAATTGCCAACAGTTTCAATGGCGTAGAAAAATGCTTTGCTATTCAAAGTGGTAGAGAAATTCGTATTATGGTTAAACCGGACGATGTATCTGACGATGCTACAAGAATCTTGGCTAAAGAAGTTGCAAAACGCATAGAAAAAGAAATGGAATATCCTGGCCAAATTCGTGTTAACGTAGTGCGTGAAACAAGATATACAGAATTCGCAAAATAATAGTAAAAAGTATGAATATTCTTCATACTTTTTTGCATATAAGGAGTTTTATGAAGTTTGCATTGCTTGGTAAAAATATAGCGCATAGCTTGTCGCCACAAATACATCATGCTTTATTTCAAAAGTATGGTGTTAATGCAAGCTATGAACTCATTAACACCCATAGTCCTCAAATCGTACTTCCCTTATTAACAAAAGGGGAACTGCAAGGTGTAAATGTTACCATACCTTACAAACAATCTTTTTTTGATTATGTACTTAGCCCTATTGCTAAACAAATGGGGGCGTGCAATATATTGTATGTGCAAAACGGGCAATTATGTGCAGACAATACAGACGGTTTCGGTTTTCAAATAGCAATGGAGTTCGCCCGTATACCACAAGTAAAAACAGCACTCATATTAGGCACAGGCGGGGCTGCCAAGGCCATTGCATATATGCTGCAAAAGCAAAATATACAAGTGCAATTTGTTTCACGCAGTAAAAAGGGTAAAGAATATATTGCTTATGAAGATGTTATAAATCATAGGGCAGATCTATTGGTAAATGCAAGCCCCTTAGGCATGCCGCCTTATCAGGATAGCTTGCCCTTACCACCTGAAACACTATTACAATTTCCATATATTATGGATACTGCTTATCATTTAACTTCTACTGTATTACAATCGTTTTGTAAGCAGCATCAAATACCCTGTGCAAGTGGCTTGGTAATGCTTATAGCACAAGCCATACAATCCCAGTGTATTTGGTTTGGCAGACCCTATATAGATGAAGATATTTATTATGTGTTGCAACAATTAGGAGTAAATTATGAAAATATTAGTTATGAATGGCCCTAATCTTAATCTTTTGGGTGTGCGTAATCCGGAAGTATATGGCAAACAAAGTTATGAAGATCTCTGTTCTTTTGTGCAAAGCACTGCGCAAAAATACGGTTTTGAGGTAGACATATTTCAAAGTAATGCAGAGCATGAACTTGTGCAATGCATTCAAGAAGCACTTGGTAAATACCGAGGTATTATTATTAACGCGGCAGCTTATTCTCACACTTCTATTGCTATATTAGATGCATTAGAGGCTGTGCAAATTCCTACTGTGGAAGTACATTTAAGCAACATTTATGCACGAGAAGAATTCCGCAAACATAGCTATGTTACCCAAGCTTGTATAGCACAAATTGCCGGTTGCGGCTTCTCATCTTATAAATTTGCAATTCAATATTTAGCAGAGGTACTTCATGCATAATCCAAAAGAATTAAAAAATAAAGTGGTAGATACCACGTGTCTTCGTATCGGTAGCAATTTTGAAGGTATTGCTTCCTTAGATGGCTATACCTTGTTTATTAACGATGCACTTCCAGGGGAAGATTTACAAGTTAGAATAGAAAAATGTGAAAAAAACTATGGCTATGCTAAAGTTTTAAAACGCAAAAACAATTCAGAATATAGGGTAGAACCTGCGTGTAAACATTATGCACAATGTGGCGGTTGTTCTTGCGAACATATAGAATATAACTTTGCTTTGGAACAAAAATCTAAAATGGTAACAGATTGTTTTAAAAAATATGCAAAGCTGGATATACAAGTGCCTCTTACAAAGGGTCTTGATAATCCGTGGAATGCAAGAAATAAAACTTCCCTGCCTATTCGTGATCATTATGGAGAAATTCAAATTGGCTTCTATAAAAAAAGAAGTCATAACATTGTAAATGTAGAACAATGCCCCATTGCACATCCGCAAGTTCTTAATGCAATAAAGGCATTGCGTGCATGGATGGAAGAAAACAATGTGCGTGCTTATAATGAATTCACAGGCAAAGGCGCCCTTCGCCATATTGTAGTACGCAATAATAAAAAAGATGAACTTATGATTGTGCTTGTAAGCACCCAAAAAAGTTTGCCCAATATTGAAGCTTTAATTACTAAATTCCAAAAAGAAGTAAAAGGTTTTGTTTCTTTATATCTTAACATCAACACCAAAAGAGATAATGTTATCATGGGTTATCAAAACCATTTGCTTTACGGTCAAGAAGTTTTGCAACAGGATTTATTGGGTTTGCAATTTGAAATATCTCCTCTTTCTTTTATGCAAGTAAATTCTCAGTTAACAGATGTGCTTTATCAAACCGCAATAGATATGGCAAATATAAACAAAAATGATATTTGCGTAGACGCATATGCCGGTGCTGGCACAATATCTTTAATTATGGCGAGGCAATGCAAAGAAGTAGTCGGCATAGAAATTATTAAGGATGCCGTAAAAAATGCAGAACGCAATGCAGAAAATAACCATATCACCAATGCAAGCTTCATCTGTGGCACAGTAGAAGAAACCTTACCAAAACTGGTAGAAGAAAAGAAAATAACAATTCTCTTGTTAGACCCGCCAAGAAAAGGCGTAGAACAAGGTGTTATAGATGCGATTGCCGCTGCAATGCCTGCTAAAATAGTATACATCAGTTGCAATCCTGCTACCCAAGCACGTGATGTGAACTTAATGGTGCAACTCGGTTATTCTGTACAAGCTTCTCAACCCATAGATATGTTCAGCATGACAGCGGAAGTAGAAAATGTCATGCTACTTACTAAATAAATACTATGAACTATATCATTAAAGAATATGTAGAGTATAATGCAGAAGAAATTTTGTCTTTATACCATGCGGTTGGGTGGAGCAATTATTATAATCACCCCCAAATGCTGCAAAATGCTTACCAGCATTCATTAAAAGTTTTAGGTGCTTATGTGGAAGATACTTTGGTAGCCATCATTCGTGTTGTTGGTGATAGTTACTCTGTTATTTTTATTCAAGATTTATTGGTGCTGCCAGAATATCAAGGGTGTGGGATAGGCACAGCATTGTTGCAGGAAATTTTGAAAACATATAAGCATGTGTATCAAATTCATTTACTTACAGAGAATACAGAAAAAACGATACAGTTTTATAAATCTCAAGGCTTTACTTTAGATCGTGATTTACAATGCTGTGCGTTTTCTAAATATGCGCCTGTTAAAGAAATAAAAAATGAGTGTTAGCACACTCATATATTTAGTTGTTTTTTGAGCATTGCAACTTGTTTTTGTATCTGCATTTCTTGTTGCTTGCGTAGTGTATTGTTGATACTACAGCAAGTAGAAAAATGAAGCCAGTTTTGTAAATTGTTGTCAATATCCAACAGTAAAGTTTTTAAGAAGTCATTTTGTTTCATTTTGAAGCGATAAAGTGTATTGTTCATAATACAATGCACAGTGTTTTGGTTTGCAAGCACTATACATTGGTTTTGCAAGTTTTCCAGTATCACGCTAAAATGTACATTATTTTCAATGCTATGTAGCATTTGTATAAGTGTTTCACCAATAAAATCTCTGCTATGGTCTATGGTAAAAATAAAATCTTCAATCGTAAGTTCTGCTTTAGATAAATTAATGTATTGTAACATAGTACCACCTCTGGTATAGTATAACATAATTCTAATTAGAAAGGGTAAGCCTATGGAAAATGAAATTCGCCTTTTAGACATTGTACAAATGAAAAAAAAACATCCTTGCGGTAGTTTTGAATGGACGGTGGTTCGAGTAGGTGCAGACATAAAAATAAAATGCAGCGGCTGTGGCCGTATCGTTATGTTAGACAGAGAAACCTTCTTAAAACGCAGAAAAAAAGTTTTACAATTGGGACCTAATCCACAAGGCAGTGGGGTAGAGAGTGTATTTTCACACGAAGATGAAATATAGAATTACTACAAAAGCCATATAACAACCACTATTGGTGGTCTTTTAGCAGTGGGGCGATTTGCAACCGCCTAAAACTTAACCGGTTATATCATTTTTTATGCATTTTATTAAAAAAGAAATCCTTTTTGCTATGTTATATAGTAAAAAGGATTTTTTAAAAACCAACTATTGAAACTAAAATATAATTTGGTTCCAATAGCATATACTTTGGCTGGGGAAATAGGATTCGAACCCATACAATGCGAGTCAGAGTCGCAGGTGCTACCGTTACACAATTCCCCAACGAACAAAAATAGTATACACTTTGGTCTAATATTTGTCAATCTATGGGGATAATTTTGTATATTTTTATTGAAATTCATCCTTAAAAGTGGTATGATGAATGCGCTGTTAACTTAACAAAAACTCTATATCCAAGCCATAAAAGTTTTGATTTTATGCATTTGTGTTCTTACTGCGTCTTGCAGAATAGGCCTGTTGGTATAATGCGTTCCAGTCAGTTATGGGTGCATATTGACTTTGGCTTGGTTCAGTATACTCAGGTTGCGCCTGTATGGTTTGGTAATTCAGGTTTACTTGTTGCGTATAATAAGGGGTTTCAAAATGCTGGGGTTCAACATTTTGCTTAATTTCATCCAGTCTTGGGCAATATTGAGAAACGCCTAATGTTCTTGCTTTACATTTACTAGCCAATGCTTTTTGGGAACGGCTGCGTCTTTGCAGTTTTGCTCTAAAGAAATAGATGTTTTGCATACTTAAATATTTGTAGGCTTTGCTTAATAAATTGGTTGCAACACCATATTTTCTATAAGTAGGGTGTGTATATAAACCAATTACAACAGCTTCTTTTGTGCCTTCTGCTTGTGTACCGAATCTACCAAATTCATCTTGCAATGGACGTACAAAAAACGCAAGTTCTGCTATAATGTTACCATTGTGTTTTGTAACCAATACTTTAATAGGGTTTCCGCTTTTGGCAATATCTATCAGCTTATCTCTAGATATTGGTTGTAGCATATATTGGTTCATACGGTTGCAAAGTTGAGTAATATCATCAGCATTATGTAATTTTAATTCCTCAACGGTGCAGTTATTTTCTTTAGGGTTAAATTTGCATGTTGGCGGAGGATTTAATAATAATTCTTCCTCACATTCTCCAAACTTTAATCCACTATTTTGAAAAAAATGTACGCTGGCACTATCATGTGGGTCAATATTGGTATATATTTTAGTGGAATGGTAGGGGTGCTCTGCACTATACATATATGCTTTTGCAATTACAGCCCCCAATAACAAGGCACGCGCTTCATCGTTTACAGTGCTTTTGTGTATATCAAAACAAAAATTGGTAGGAAATTCGTCAAAATCCATATGGTTTTCAAATGTATAGGTGGTCGCTTTGCCTATGGGCTTATAGTGATCATCATATACATAAAAAATATTATCGGCACTTATATTATTTTCTGCTTGACGCGCATTTTCAATAAACATCGCATTTCCTCTTTGTAATAATTTTGCAACACTATTTTACAACATTTTAATAATTTATGCAAGTTTTTCATGTATAAAGGAGTAAAAAATGAAAAAGATTCAATTTACCAAAGAATTTTTAAACAATTGGGGCCAAATCATATTTGGTTGCATACTAGGGGCAATGGCTTACCCCTTGTTTTTAGTACCAAACCAAATTGCACCGGGCGGTGTTACAGGTTTATCTACTGTACTTAATGTTGCCTTTGGCTGGCCGGTTGGTATTGTTAGCTATGCAATGAATGTACCTTTGTTTATTTCAGCCATCGCTATGATAGGCAAACGATTTTTCTTTAAGTCTTTGCTGGCAACTACTATTTTTTCTTTGTTAATCGACTTTTTTTCCATGTTTATGCCGGCTCTTACGCATAACCCTATGCTGGCAACTCTGTATGGTGGTGCATTTTTAGGCTTGGGTTTAGGCTTCATTTTGCGTGGCGGTGCTACCACTGGTGGTACGGATTTAAGTGCAAGGTTACTTAACGGTAAAATTCATTTTATTAGTATCGCAGCCTTTATTTTTTTGCAAGACTTGGTTGTAGTTGTAATAGCAGGTATCGTTATTGATGTACAAGCCGCTTTGTTTGCCATTATCAATATAGCCGTGGTTTCTGTTCTTATTGACCTTACTTTACAAGGCTTCAACCGTTCTAAAGCATGCTACATTTTTTCTCCTAAAACAGTGGAAATTTCACAGCGTTTAATGAAGGACATCGGTAGGGGCACCACTTTATTTTCTGCCAAAGGTGGCTATACCCAAAAGGAAAACCCGGTTCTTTTGTGTGTGTTTAATCCAAGGGAACTCTATTTAATTAAACAAATTGTAAATGAATTAGATCCTAAAGCATTTATGTTTATCACTTCTGTTACAGAAGCCTTAGGAGAAGGATTTAAAGAACTCAATGGCAAACAATAATATTACCTATTTGCATTCCATTGCAACAGAAAAAGTAAATATTCAAACCCAACATATTGATACGCTTAGTGGCATAGAAATTGCAGAGCTTATGAACAGCCAAGATGTAACAACTATACAAGCTGTACAACAAGCTACACCTGCTATAGGGCAAGCTATAGAAAAAATAGCGCAAGCTTTTTTGCAAGGTGGCAGGCTGATTTATATAGGTGCGGGTACCAGTGGACGGCTGGGGGTGCTTGATGCTTCCGAATGCCCACCTACTTTTGGTGTAGATTCCGATATGGTAATCGGGCTAATTGCCGGTGGAGATTTTGCGCTACGTAACGCAGTAGAAGGTGCAGAAGATAGCCAGACGCTTTCTGTGCGAGATTTGCAGTCTATTCAATTATCCAATAAAGACGTTGTAGTAGCCATTAGTGCCAGTGGTTTTGCCCCTTATTGTGTGGCAGGCTTACAGTATGCCAAACAAGTTGGCGCTACAACTATCAGTTTGTGTTGTAATCAAAATGCCCATCTTTCACAGTTTGCAGATATTGCCATTGAAGCACCAACGGGTGCAGAAGTGCTAACTGGTTCTACAAGGCTCAAAGCAGGCACTGCCACCAAAATGGTACTCAATATGCTCAGCACGGGTGCTATGATACGCATTGGCAAGTCTTATAAAAATCTTATGGTAGATTTAAAGCCAAGCAACGATAAGCTAAAAGATAGATCTATTCGCCTTCTTAGGCATGCTGTGGATATCCCTGAACACGAAGCAGAATTACTCTATCAACAAGCTGGTGGCAATATTAAGCGTGCTATCGTAATGTATAACACCTCTTGCACGCAAGAACAAGCAGCACTTGCCCTTACACAAGCAAATGGTTTTGTTGCCAAAGCCATTAAATCTTTACAGTGAAAAATCTTACATTAAAACAACGTTATTTCTTTATGCAATGTACGCGTTGTATAGTTGCAATATGTTTTATACTCTTGCCGGCATTGGCACTTTGGGCCATTGCTTCTGCAAGAGTTATTTTTAATATCAATATCTTTATTTTGGCTTGTATTATTATGCTATTATTGCGATGGATATTCTTGGCGCTTAACAAACATGTACAGATATTAAAGTCAGGTTTGGCAGGGGAGCAATGGGTACAGAAAGTCTTAGCGTACCTACCCAAAGAATTTATTTCATTGCAAAATCTGCACTTTGCTTTGCAGGGCAAAGCGATTGAAATAGATCACCTTATTGTTGGACCAACAGGTGTTTTTGTTATTGAAACCAAAAATATTAAAGGTACTATTTACGGCAATGCCAAAGAAGACATTTGGTACAAAGAAAAAATTGGTAAAACAGGAAGTATATATCGCAAAGAATTTAGAAATCCTTGCAAGCAAGTAAACAGGCAAGTATATCATTTATCAAAATTATTCAAAAGTCAAAATATTCCGGTCTGGATTCAAGCAGTGGTTATGTTTAGCCATACAGAAGTGAAACTCTGTATTACAGACAATGCGAACGTCGCTATTTTTCAAGATCCTAATACACTGTTACAGTATATACTGCAACCGAAAACGACAATATTAACACAGGCACAAATTTCATATATAAAAAACACACTTGTTCAAAAATAGAAAAGTGCGTTTTTTGTTTTATTTTATTTGTTCTTTGGCAAGCATCAATGCGCCAAATTCAGCTTTTTGTTGTAGTGGAATAATGGTGGGCGCATTTTTTATGTTTGCTATTTCTGCACTACACAATTCTAAAAATTCGCTATTATTTTCAAAAACGCCCCCACCCAAAATCAATTTTCCGTTGGGAAGCTTTGCTTGCAATACAACACTTTGCACCAACAATGCAAGCTCTTTGCTTGCTTGCTCTATAATATCACAAGCCAACGCATCGTTCTTTTTTTGTGCTTCAAATACAAGCGTTGCTGCTTTTGCAATACTTGCTTTATCAAAAGCTCGGTGAACCATAGGAATAAAATCGGAAGCTTGCTGTAATGCAAAAAAATCCAAAAACTTAGGCAAAAGTTTGCTAGGCAAATCTCTATGTTCTATACTTTTTAAACTTCGTTTTATTGCTTCATAAGCTATCCAAAGTGCAGAACCTTCATCGCCAAGCATATAGCCCATGCCGCCAGCGCGATATAGTTCGCCCTGTGCATTTCTAGCCATTGCAATAGAACCTGTGCCACATATTAAGGCATACCCCTCTAAGCTTGCTAAACCGCCTACCAGTAGAATTTCTGCATCTGTGCAAAGGCGTACTTTGGCTTGGGGCAAAAGCTTTGTAAAAAAAGCCGTAAATGCTTCATACTCAGGCTTGCGTTGTAAGCCGGCACTGCCTATGCAACCGTATCGCAATGCGCTTAGTGAAAGTTTATTGAATGCACAAGCTTCTTTTATTAAATTTTCTATATTTGTAAAAGCCTGATCCGCACCAACAGAATAGATATTACTGCTTTTACCGCAATGCTGTGCAAGTATTTTACCATCATTACTGCATATTACGAGCCTTGTACTTGTACCGCCACCATCAATACCAAAAATCATTTAATTGCTCCTGCTGTCATACCTTTAATAAAATATTTAGACATACTTAAGTATAAAGCAATCATAGGTACTATGGCAATAGAAAGCCCTGTGAATAACAAATCCCATTTGGTGCTGTGCTGACCAATAAAGGTAGAAAGCCCCAAAGGTAAAGTTTTAAAAATATCACTGCGTAAAAAAACCAAGGGGAAGAAAAAGTCGTTCCAAATTGGTACAGCATTGTAAATAGTTACCAATGCAATGCTGGGTGCACAAATGGGCATAATAATTTGGCTATAAATACGAAAATCACTACAACCATCAATGCGTGCGGCTTGTTCTAAGGCATCGGGAATGGTACGCATAAACCCTGCCAATATAAATACGGTAGAAGGAATTCCCATCGCAATAAATATTAAAATAATAGATAGGGGATTGTTCATTAAGTTGAGCGTTTTTACTATCATAAACAATGGAATAATGGCAGCTTTGAGTGGCAACATAATACCACTTAAAAACAACATGTATACCAATGTATTGCCTTTAAAACTGTATCTGGAAAGCCCAAAGGCAGCCATAGATCCAAATAAAATTACAAATGCCATAGATACAAAGGTTATTATTAAGCTGTTTAAAAAATATCTTCCAAAGGATTTCTCTACCCATATATGTGCATAGTTTTGAAAATTAAATTCTGTAGGCAAAGAAAGAGGGGTGCGTATAATGGCACGGCTAGGTTTGAAAGAAGATAGAACCATATTTACCAATGGGTATAAAATAGCAAGTACATATAATATCATGCACGCTTGTACCAAGATGATAAATATTTTTTTGGCATTTGATGAACCCTTTAATCGCATATCTGTAATCACAGGCTCACCTCTTTCTTTTTATTTACTACAATACTTAAAATAGAAATGCTAAATGTTAGTATATATATAATTACAGCAATGGCAGAACCCATACCAATTTCAGGTGCACCGCTGTCTACCGAACCAAATGCAGTACGGTAGAATAATGTGCCTATGGTGTCGGTTGCATAGTTGGGGGAACCGTCTATGCCTGTCATGCTATAAATTTGCTCAAATACATTGAGTGAACCAATAATGGTAAGTACCAATATTATGGTAATGGTTGGCACAATAAGAGGCAGAACGATTTTTCTAAACATCTTCCATTCGCTTGCACCATCTAAAAATGCGGCTTCTGTACATTCTTGGGGAATATTGTCTATTGCAGTCATAAATACTAAGGAGGGGAAGCCCACCCAACGCCAAATATTTACAGCGATTATAACATAGGTTGCGATGGCGCCGTCGCCAAGCCAGGCGCGTTTTAAATGCCCTAAGCCCATACTTTGCAAAATATAGTTAATCATACCATTGGGGCGTAAATATAGCCCCCATAAAAAGCTTACTGCAATAATAGAAAACAATACTGGTACAAAGAAAACGCGTCTGTAAAACTGCCCACCGGCAATTCTTCTGCTTAAGCAATAGCCAAAGAGCATACCCAAACCGTTCTGTAATACCATGGTAATCGTAAACCATTTTACATTATTTTGTAGGGCATTCAAAAAACGTTCTTTGTAGGGAAATTTGCTAAATAAATCTTTAAAGTTTGCAAGGCCAATAAAGTCTTGCCTAATCAATTGGTTCCAGTGAAACAAACTGTTAAAAAGGCTCATAAACAAGGGAAGCAAAATAAATATGCTTACAATGCATAATGCCGGCAAAATAAAAAAGCTTATCCAAGCACCTCTTTTTAATTTGTTTAGTGTTTTTGCCTTCAATGGAATCCTCCTTATATCGTTTGTGGAGGAGCAATGCTCCTCCACAATGCTTCGTTATTTCTGGAATGGTTTGTAGTATGCTTCAATACCTTTTTGAATTTCTGCACACATTTGTTCTGCTGTTATTTTACCAACCATCATTTCTTGGGAAGTAGATTGAACCAGAGAAGAACCGGTAGGTTGTTCATAGCGGAAACCAACTAAGAACAAGTAAGATGTAGCGTTTTCTTGTAATTTTAATACATCTTGAATATATTGGTCGCCACTTACATCAATACCGGGTACAGAAGAAATCATTTTGAGTTCTTTTGCAATTTTTTCACCAAATTCTTTGCTTGCAAGGAAGTTTAAGAATTTAAGTGCTTCTTCTTTATGCTGTGTGCTTTCTGCCATAGAGAAATTGGCATCTGCATATACAGAAACAATTGCTTTACCATCTTCAGCCGGAATAGCAAACATACCGAATTCTAAATCTTTGTTTTCGTTTTGTAAGAAACCGGCTTCGTAGGAACCGCCAATAAAGTGAACGGCCAATTCTTCCACAAAGTTGTTGCGCATATCTTCATACTTTACGCCTTCATACATTTCAGGCATAAATTCTGCTAACTCATACATTTTTGCAACAGCGTTTACAAATACAGGGTCGTTAAAGTTTGTTTCGCCTTTTACCAATTTTTCAAAGAATTCTTCGCCACCATAGAAGGAAGGGGCAACGCCACCGAATAAGGTTTCGTTTGTCCAACCGTCAGCAGTACCGTTTGCAAGTGCAATATGGCCGGCTTCTTTGGCTTTTTTATTGTTTTCAATAAATGCACTCCAAGTGGTAGGTACTTCTAAGCCCAATTCCGCATATAATTTTTTGTTATAGAAGCAGAATATGGTTTGGCTGGCTACTGGCACACCATAAATTTTACCATCTGTAATAGAGGTTGCGCCTTTTAAAGCAGTTGCAGGGAATTCATTGATGTTTGGAACCAATTCATCCAACGCTGCTACATAACCACTGTCTGTATAGGTTTGTAAACCACCGTATGCACGGCTCATAAATACATCAGGCGCACCGGAATTGTCTTTTAAAGCAGCACTTAAAAGGGTATTGTAGTCAGTGTTTTTAAAGGCTTCTTGTTTTACTTTAATACCGGGGTTTGCAGCTTCAAAATCTGCAATTACAGCGTTGTAAAAATCAACGTCTTCTGTACGCCAGGTCCAAAAGTTCAATTCAACGTCTTCTGCATGGGCAGACACCATAGATCCGCCAAGCAACATACTGAGTACCAAAACAAAAGATAATATCTTTTTCATGATATTCCTCCTATGAAATTATTGATAGGCTCAGTCTAACAATTTTCATTGTACTTGTCAATGAAAAGCAAAGTGTTTTTTGATTTTTTGTATTCCTGTTCTTTATATTCTTTGTTTTGTTGTGCTTCTTGCACAATTGTACTATGTTATTTATAATAATGTAGAAAGTAGGTGTATTGTATGAAAGTTGCAATCATAGGTACAGGCAATATTGCCAATATGCATGCCAAAGCCATTCGAAGTTTGGGGCACGAATTGGTGCTTGCTGTGAACCCGAATGGTGCTCCCAATTTTGCTGCACAGTGGGATCTTCCTGCCATTTGCAGCACCGTAAACGAGGCTTTGCAATACAAATTTGACGTTGCCCATGTTTGTTCACCACCGGCGTTGCATTATAAACAAATCAAAGCCTTGCTCCTTGCCAAAAAACATGTAGTTTGTGAAAAACCGTTCTGTTTGGAAGATGCACAAGCACAAGAACTGTTGAAATTATCAAAACAAATGCAATGCATTTGCGCTGTTTGCTTTAATAATCGCTATTATCCGGCAGTGCAGAGCGTAAAAGAAGCTTTGCAAGACGCGAAAATATTCAGCATGCAGTCTACTTATTTGCAAAAATTTCATATAATGCCTTGCCTATACTCTTGGCGTTATCAAGAGCATTTGGCAGGCAAAATGCGAGCCGTTACAGAAATTGCCTCCCATGCCATTGACCTTTTGTGCTTTGTTGGCAATACAAAAGTAAAAAGCGTGAGTGCTTTGTTTCAAAAATGTAGTGAACAGCGCATTTTGAAAGATAGGCAATTGCTTACAGCAAATGAGGAAGGGCAAAGTGTTCATATCTGTTCCGAAGATGCTGCCACTATTCAATTGCGTATGCAAAACAACAGCATTGTTTCTTTGTTTGTTTCTGAAGTAAGTTTTGGTAAAGATAACGAACTTAAATTCCATATAGACAGCAACACTTGTTCAGTTGCTTGGAACAGTGAAAACCCGTACGAGCTTTATTTTGCAGACGCACAAGGCGCACATAGCAAACGCTTTGCATTCAGTCATGGTTTTGCAGAAACTTTTTCTCTATTGATAGAAGATGTTTACAATACCATACAAAACAAAGCAAGCAATTCGATTTTTGCTGGCTTTACAGAGGCTAAACACAATGTTAACGTTTGTAATGCCATTTATCAAAGCGCTACCCAAAATGGAAAGGTGATTGAACTATGCATAGAATAGAACAACTTTTTAAGCAATATCAATTTGCGTATTTTGAAGAGGAAGGGGTATATATTCAAAATGTATTCCAATCTGCTTTTCAAGATGGCAATGGTAACGCATGTGCAAGCCATGCTATTGGTATCTATTGCAACCAGCCCTATAGTTTCAGCAGATTTCATAAATTAGATCACGACGAACTATGGCACTTTTATGAGGGAGATCCCTTTGTGCTTCACTTGTTATACCCAAATGGAGAAACCCAAAGTATTACCATGGGGGATGATTTGCAAAAAGGGGAGCAACGAACTTTTTTAGTGCCTGCAGGTACATGGCAAGCAGGCGAGCTTGTAGATGGCAACTATGCACTCTTTGCTTGCACCGTTTGCCCAGCTTTTGTACCACATATTTATACTCATCGTGTACAAGAAGAACTGATAGCACAATACCCACATATGAAAAACATTATAGAACAATTTTAAAAATCTAATAAAAATAATAACACCCCAACAAGCTATATCAGCTTATTGGGGTGTTGTTTTAAACGATGGTTAGAATAACACTATTCAACAGGGTTTACAGTAGCCCAGTTATAGTAAGAGCCTTCATAGTTCTTTACATTTTTAAAACCACACATTTCCATTACCAATTGCATAAATGCAGAACGGATACCACCCGTGCAGTAGGTTACAATAGCGTCATCTTTTTGGAAGCCTGCTTCTGTAAACATTTTTTCTAATTCTGCATTGGCTTTTAATGTACCATCTTCTTTATACAGTGTGCTGTAAGGAATGTTAACAGCACCGGGAATGTGGCCGCCTTTGGCTTCGCCAAATTTGGTTGCACCCTCATATTCGTCTGCTTCACGAGAGTCAATAATTTTATATTGGTCTTTTTCGGCTGTTAAGGTATCGGTGTTAATACTGTTGGTGTAATCTAAGGCCTCTATAACAACATTACTTGTGTTTACATCATTACTTTGGTCCAACATCTCTTTTCCGGCAACCAATGGCAATTCGGCGTTTTTCATTGCGTGTATACCGCCGTCTACCATTTTTAGATTGGTAAAGCCTGCTGCTTTCAGTTCCCAAAGAATACGGCCGTCTTCACCCCAACCGGCATTGGTAGCAGAGAAAAGAATAATTTCTTTGTCCTTGCTCAAACCAAATTGGCTTAATTTAGCACTTAATTCTTCTGGGCTTAACATATGACCCCAACCGTTTTCACCAGGTTTTTTGGTCATATCAGCCAATTCTGGCCAAGAAATAGCAATGGCATTTTTTAATGTACCACTTTGTGCACCTTCGCCACCCCTGGCGTCAATAAAAATTACATTTTCATCTTCTAAATGTGCTTTTACATATTCAACATCTACAATGTATTTACCAGTAAAAGCTGCCTCGTCTGCAAAGCTGGTACTAAACATAGCAAAGCACAAAGTTAAGCTCAAAACATAAGCTAACATTTTTTTGAGATTCATAAAAATCCCTCCTATTATGATTTATATAGGATAAGTTTAGTACTATTCTTTAATAATGTAAAATTGTAAATTCTAATAAATAGATTTCATTTATTATTTTTGCAATAAAAAAGGAAGAACCAAGGTTCCTCCTTAAAAAACAATTATAGGCTTTCTGCTTGTTTTACAACATTTGCAATTGCTTCTGCCGCATCGCTTGGCAATTTATCATAGCCATTGTCTTTGGTGTCTAAGTTTGTTACAAAGGTTAAACGTTCTTGCATACGCGCTTTCATGGTGCTTACATAATCAGCATCGTTTAAGTTTGGTACAAAACCTTCAATTTCATAAAGCTCAATATCGCTAAATGGGCCCCATTGTTTAAAGTTGGCTTTTT
>JAEWXD010000043.1 GCA_023396045.1 Bacillota bacterium
TAACAGGGTTTTGGTTAATATCCAAGGCTAAAACAGATTCTTTGTTTTTCAACACAATGCCGTTCAATTTGCTTTCACGCAGCCTGTTTTTTTGAATCTCATCATTGTTCGCGCTATACATAGAAAACCAAGGGTTATCTATGTGAAAATAAAATGCACCGGATGGCTTGTTGTTTTTAAAATGTTGCAAAGCCACATTCAAATATAGCATGAGCTGTAATTGAGAACCATACCATAATTCACTGGCGTTAAATTTTTTATTACCACTCTTATAGTCAATAATACGCAAAAAATCATTGTTTTCGCCTGCATAAACATCTAATCTATCTATACTGCCACGCAATGCTATATTGGTTCCATCATTCAATTGCAAAACAAAGGGGTCAGTATGCTTTTCGTCAAAACGATACTCTGTACTATGCACATTAAACTTGCTGCTCAGTTTTTGAGCAACCAATACTTTACATGCATTTTTTATTTCTTGCCTTAAGAGCAAAAGCACACTTTGATTTACAACCGTATCATTATAAGGGCCTTCTTGCTGCAATAAATCAGCACTGTTGATAAAGTTTTCAATTTCTTGCTCTAATTCTTGTTCATTTAATTGGCCGAGCTTTTGGTTATCCTTATATTGGTTAAAAAACTGTTCTAATACATAGTGAAAAAATGTACCGGTATCACTACTGCGGGGTTCCCATTTTTCATTTTTATCTGGTTTGATGCCATAGTCTATAAAGTGTTTGTAAGGGCATTTTGCAAATTGCTCTAATCTTGAAACACTCATTGTATTGGTTTTAAATAGTGTTTTCGCAGTTTTGCTTTCTATATGTATATCACTATTTGGGAACAGTTTTTTAATAATATCATCTTCATTTAACCCTAAGGAATAAAGGTTATTTATAATGTTTATTATATTTTCTTTTGCTTTATCTTTATTCTCGTATATAAAGTAATTTTGTAAATTGTTTTTTAAGGCTTGAAAGTTTTCACTTTCATATAAACCTTTATTTTTTATAAAAGTATCATAGTTTAGGTGTGCAAAATAATGGTTTTGCATATCACTTAATACAGAAAAAGGCCAAATGCTTGCTCCGTCAAAATCAGTTTTGCTGTAACAGAGATACAGTTGTTTACGGGGTAGTGTAAGTGCTTTTTTTACATGTTGTTTGTTTTTATTATCCAGATCTTCTTTACTTATTTTAATAATGGTATCTACAGAATGTTCAAATTCAGATATTTCATTGGCATTAAATAAACCGTGCTCGTTTGTATTTAATACGCCATCGTTAAACCCAAGTATAAACACATAATCAATGTTGCTTAACAATACCCTTTGTATAGTGCTGATGGCTAAGCTGTCTTTAATAGGGGGTAAAGCTACCACATCAATTTCATTAAATGCCAATTGCAAATAATCTGCAAGTTGGGCAAGAGGGATGCATTTATTTTCTAAAATAAATGTCAGTTCTCGCAACACAGTGTTTATATTGGTCCAGAGTTGATGGCTAAAACTGGCACTATCAAACAAGCTGTATTTATGTAGTAGCTGTTCGGTTTCATTTAGTTTTTTATAGGCACCGTTGTCGCTTAAAAAATCAACCAAATAACTAATCAGTTCGGTAAAATCATTGCTGGTAAGAAGCTTTGTTTCCAGTTCTAACAGAGGGGTAATCCATTTGCTGCGCAGGGCTTCCGCTTTTTCTACTTTTTTTGTACTACGTGTAAAGCTTTTTAACCAATGGTAAGCTTCAATGCCGTTTTGGTAGCAATATTTTTTTAAGTAAGACTTTTCTTCTGTACTTAAACTGCCAAATGGGTTGTGCAATAGTGTATTCAAATTTTCTTCGCTATTTTTATCACTTAAATAACGAAGCAAGGCAATCATATATTTTATAAATGGGTGTTGTGCAATTGCAAATTCTTCATGGTTATAAAAATTAAACCCCATGTGCAATAGCTTTGTGTAAAGTATAAAAGAATAGTCGTTACTTTCGGGTATTAACACTGCCATTTTTTCAAGAGAAATACCTTGTTTATAAAGCTCCTCTATTTTGGCACATACATATTCAATTTCATCAAAGGGGCTGTCGCCGTCAAACAAAGTAACAGCATTATGTTTTTCTGTATATTGTTTAAAAACCGGGCTATAAAGCGCTTCGTCTATATGCTGTATTGCAGAGGCACATGGCAATGCAACCGTTCTATATTGCACTATGTATGGTATATTTTTTTGCTGCATAGCCTCAATTAAATGCTCTATACTTTTTTGCATAGGTAAATAGAGAGGGAAGTCCCATACAGTGTTATCTTGCAGATTAATATACAGTTGAACGCATTCTGCTACTTGGGCAATGGCGAGTAGTATGGTACGCAATGGTTTTATAAGTTGATCAAAGCCAAATACATATACTTGCGCATCTTTATATTCTTGTAAAGAAATAATGCTTTTTGCAACAGTATCAGGCTCCAGTACACTGTTGATGTATGCACCATTAAATAGTTCTAAATATTTGCTGTATATTAAAACAATATCTTGCCATTTTTGTCGTAAAATAGAGTGCGGAAGCTCATTGGCATAATTTTCTATTTGTGCAGCGCTCAGTTCATGGCTTTGTAAATCATGTAAAAAACTGAGTATTTCTGTTTGCGCACTTTTTTCGGCACCATCTTTATAAAACAACAATGAATCGCTTAGGTTTTCAATAATTTGCGTGAGTAATATGGCCTCGCCGGAAGTGCTGATGTAGGTGGTATTTTCACTAATGCTTTTTTCTAAAATAAGAGTAGATAAGTATCTGGGTGTTAAAATCTGTATGTTAAAAAAACCGATGTTTCCTAAAGCATTCAGCACTTCTTTTTGTGCAATTAAGGTATAATGTTCCGGTACTATCAGTATAATATCATGCATGGCAAGATATTTTTCTCTCATATCTTGCAGCATGGGCTCTAAAGCACGGTTTGGCCGAAAGCCGTGTATAACAACCCCCATGTTTTGCCTCTTTTTAATTTATTTCTATGCGTGTAATGGGCATTTCGCCAAAAGTTTGATTGCAATAGTCTAAACTTTTTTTCATATTCTGGTATTGCGCTTCTTCCATTTGGGTTATGCCTTCGCTGTAAGCGTGTATAGGTATAAAATGTTCTTTAGCATCATCTTTTTTATTCCAAATATATAATGGAGTATAGTCTAAATCAATGCTTTTTAATACATTATTTTTTGTATCAAAACGCAAGTTGCAAAATAATAATATACTGGTTACTTTTTCTATACTACTTCTGTCGCTGTTGAGCAATGCGCCTAAAGAATATACTACAGGCACATTGCGCTTGTTTCCTTTTTCATCAAATGAAGTAAGAATTTCCATTTTTTGCGGGGCAGAGGTGCTTGCACCTACAATAAGATCAGCCCCTGCGTCAGCTATCATATGCACTGCACGTTTTTGGTAGTCGCTCACGCGCATATCATCTTCGCTATTCCAAAGCATATGCACCAGTATTATTTTGGCTCCTAAGTTTTTGGCTTTCTGTATATCTTCCCGTATTCTTTCTTGGGTTAGTACTCTAATATATCTGCCGGTATCTTCTTCTTGTATAGCATAGTTGCCGGCACGAGATACACTTTGGCTAAATTGTAATATGGCCACGGATACGCCGTTTATTTCTTGAATATAAATGGGCATTTCACTTTGTTGCGTATTGATTCCAATAATAGGCAAGCCATACTTTTCGCCTGCATCCAAAATGCTGGAAAGACCGTTTATGCCATGGTTTAATATATTTCTACCACCAACACCTAAAACGTTTACACCGTTTTCTTTTAATGACGAAATAATCTCATGTGGGGCATTAATATCTGTATATGCTTCTGTGCGTAGCATGGTATTTATAATGCTGGCATATACATATGAGCTATCTAATTCGTTTTTTAAATAGTCAAAAATATAAGTGCTTTGATATACATCATTTGTAAAACTGGATTGTTGTATGGCCTTATTATAATTTACAATGCCTGCAAATTTCAGCTCAACATTTTTTATATTCTCTTCATTTTCAGTATTTTGCGCTGTTTCTTCTAAAGGTATGAGTGGAACCAGAGGAACAGAAGTTTGTGTGGATATGTTATGTTGCTTATTTGTTTCAAAAATGCCGTTTAAAAACTGTGGCATGATTATAGTACTAGCAAAAATCACTATAAAACTAACGATAATTGTTAACAAACTACCTAGTGATAATTTATGTTTAAATGGTTTCATAATGCTCCTAAAAGATTGACCGAATGATGAATATATGATAGCATAATCAAGGATAATTATCAAATTATTACATTTTGTTTACAAAATAGGAGTTATTATGAAACTACATAAAATTGGTTTTAGCGTGCTGCTTTTGGTAGTTCTTTTGGCTATTACATTGTTGCCTTCTTCCAATATTACAGAACAAGCTAATCAACAGTATCTTAACTACAATGAGGAAGACGACGGTTTGTCTTTTTCTAATTTGTTTGTACAAACTGCAAATGCAGAAGGTAGCTTTGGTAAT
The DNA here is from genome assembly GCA_023396045.1 of Bacillota bacterium. Taxonomy (GTDB): domain Bacteria; phylum Bacillota; class Clostridia; order Christensenellales; family Aristaeellaceae; genus JAAZPT01. The sequence goes on from JAEWXD010000043.1 coordinate 4,540, forward strand.
GACATTACCATACCTATTCCCTTGGAAGAACTTGCAGGTAGAGCCCCTAAAATGGAAAACTTTGTAAATAATACTTACGAAGACGCCAGCATCAAAGTGCGCATTGAAGACGGACGTTATCATGATGCAGATTATCATGTAGCCTATATTCAAATTGCAGACGCCTCTCAATTAAGAACGGCTACTGCAGGTAAAGTGGCAGGCAGCAAAACCCTTCAAATGAGCGATTTAGCCCCTAAATTGAATGCAATTGTTGCTGTAAATGGCGATTTTTATACCCAGTTAAAAGTGGGCTATATTGTGCGCCAAGGCCAGGTTATTCGCAAAAAAGCAAGTAAATCTTTAGATTTGCTGTTGATTGATGATCAAGGTAATTTTCATATTATCAATGCTCGCGGGCAAGAGCAGGTAAATGAAATTAAATCTTTGGAAGAATCACATAAAATTGTAAATGGTTTTGCTTTTGGCCCTGCGTTAGTAATAGACGGACAAATTCAAAAAATTGATGCAAATTATCAATTTGCAGTGCATTATCCAAACCCCAGGGCTGTAATAGCGCAAATAGATACATTACACTATGCTATTTTACTGGTAGATGGTAGAACTGATAATAGTGGTGGTTTAACGGCAGAACAACTTGCAAACCTATGCAAAGAATTGAATTTTAAACAAGCCTATAATTTAGATGGTGGCAATTCTGCTTCACTTTATTTTAAAGATGGCTTATATACCAAAAAAACAAAAGATAATGAGCGCTTTATAAGTGATATTGTCTATTTTGCCAGCGCTATCATGGAGTAATTATGCAACTATATGGTATTATTGTTGCCATTTCCCTTTTTGGCGCTATATTGTGTTCTGCTATGCTTTCTAAAGAAAAGCTGTTTACAGTACTTTCATTTTGGGGTAAGGCGGTATTTATTTCGTTTGTTTGCGCAAGGCTTTATTTTGTACTTATAAATATTAGCTATTATACTGTAGAAATAGCCAGCCCGAAATCAATGTTGTTTTTTTGGGAAGGTGGCATGTCTTTATTTGGGGCAGTTTTTGGCATTATACTTGTTTGTATATTTGAAAATAAAAACGATTTTCATTCTTTTTCAAAATTTGTTAATGTTGTTGCAATAAGCTCTTTTGTGTTCCTGTTTGGTATGCGCTTGGCAGAAGCTTTTGCTAAAATCGGCAAGGACGAAACTGTTTTAGGTATCGGAAAAATTATCGATGTTCAAAACTCAATGTTTGTGATTCATAATGGCTTGTTTTCACAACTTGCAATTTATCGTTTAGAAGCTTGTTTTGCAGCCATGGCAGTTATAGCCTTGCTGTTACTGTTTTTTAAATGGCAAGAAGAGCCCAAGCCCTATATTGCATATACGGCACTTGCATTACTCAGTGCATCCCAGATTGTGTTTGAAAGTTTGCGTAACGATGGCCATATGCTTGTTGGTTTTGTGCATGCACAGCAAATATTGTTTGCTATATTATTGGTTGTTCTGCTATGCGTTTTATATGCAAAATTACCTAAAAACCAACGCATACCGGTATATGTATTTATATTCGTTATTGTTGTTTTAGTGGGGATAGCCTTTGCTATGGAATTTGTAGTAGATGGTAGGCTGCATTTGCCAATAGCAAATACAAATCCAATGCTTAGAAACTATTGTATTATTGGTTTGGTTTCTATTTTATTCTTTGCATTGGCTGTGCAATTTGTTGGTAAATTAAGAAAATTAAATCAATAAAATAGTTCGTGGTTATTTAATACTGCAGTTAAAAAAATACTGTGACTTGCATTTGCAAATCACAGTATTTTTTTAACTTGGAGCCTGGCATACAGGGCAAGGGATGAGCTCTTGAAAACCAGCTTCACCAAGTTGCCCAAAAGTGAAGGGGGTTAAAGGCAAGTATTTTTTATTAACACTTGTACAATTAGGGTCAATGTGATAACGTTTGCCACCATTAGGGTTGTAATATAATTCTGTACTGTCTGGCGGTTTGGGTGTTACGGTTGTTCTGGGTGCAATGGTAGGGGTAGGGGTTTGGTTCGGGTCTATCGTAGGTGTAGGCTGAAAATTAGTGCCTAATGTTGAAGGATCTACATACCAAATATCATGTTCCTTTAACATTAATATTTGAAAACGTATCAGTAAATATTCATTGCTGGTAAATTTGTTAATTTCTGTTTGCATGGTTACGGTACGTGCGCTATCGCTGTCTGTACCACTTATATTTTCAATTTTATATTCCTTTGGCCTTCTATTCAATAAAAGCGTAAATAATGCGTTTGTAGGATCTTTTTGTTGGTTTTTCCAATTGGGAGAAATATAATTTAACATACCTTCAATATTGCCGTTTTGCCACTGTTCCATAAAACGATCAAAGTTCTGTTGGGCTTCTCCGTTATCACCTTGTAGGGCCATTTCGGTAGGGGAAGGCGTTTGGGTAGGTTCTACATAAGAGATGTCAATGCCTGCTTGTGAGTTAGTGCTTAATTGTGCTTGTTCATTTACAGTAGTTGGTTTAGTAAGGGTTTTGGGGTCTATTCCTGTTATAAGGTTAATAATTAATATAACGGATAGTGCTAAGTAAGTAACCCCTAAGGACAAACAAATTCCATCACTGAATGGTTTTTTCCATGCAAGCCATATTGCTGCAATAATGCTGGCAATGATATAGGCATATTTAAAAGCAATGGTTTCCGTAAAAATAGATAGTAAAAATAAAACGGGAATCACCAGAAACAAACATAAATATAACGATATGTTCGGGGTGCGTATCCATTGCAAAATGGTAGAAAATGTACTTTGAAAATAAAATCCGGTTTTGTTTTTTTTGCTTTTCTTTGTTTTGCCTTTGGGTTGTGCGGGTGCAATATTATTTGGCACTTCGGAGTTTACAAATGGCGCCTGCCCTTGTTGCATATTGCCTTGTGGCGCCATAAAGGGGGGCAAATTAGTAGGAAAGGAAGCTCCGGGTCTAAAATTTGCCGTATTATACGGAGAAATCGGCATGCCTTGGGGCATTCCATTTTGTTGCTGCGCTTGGATTTGAAAATGAGAGGGGTTTTGGGGTGCAACAAAAGGCGGCATTTGAAATTGTGCTCCAAGCACTTCTTCTGCCGTTGTATTTTTTTTATTATGAAAACCAAAAGGAGATACAGGTGTATCTTTTATGGTTGATTTAAAATAGCTTTGTCTTCCTTCGTTGCGCATTATAACCTCCCAAAGTAAGATGTACATATCAATTATACCACAAAAATTAACAATTATAAATATTTTTTTACTAAATATTTATAATTGTTAACAAATTAGTCTGTATAATCTTTGCCTTTTAAAGCACAATGCAATAGATATTGCATTCTATCTAATGTTACAACAGCACTGTCACTACTAAGCATTTCTAAATAGGGCGAATCATTATTGCATGCAAGGGCAGTGTGCTCTTGTAATTTTCTTTGTAATTGCTGCACTGTGCCATAATGGCCGTCTACAATATCACAATGGGGGTATAATGTTTGGAGTATATTTTTTATAAATATAAAATGTGTGCAGCCTAAAACTATGGCAGAGGGAGCGTTGGGCATATTTTGCTGTATTTGCTGCATTAAATATGTATTGAGTTCTTCTTTATTTGCAGTATTATTTTCTATAAATTTTACAAGCTCCGGGCAAGGTACGGGGTAAGTGTTCTTGCCATACAGTTGCATAAGGTTTTGAAATTTTTCCAGTTGCAGTGTAAGGGGAGTTGCCAAAACAGCGATAGCCTCCTCGGGATGCTTTAAATATGCAGGCTTTAAAGCTGGTTCCATACCAACAATGGGTATGCTATATAATTCTCGTAAATGCTTACCTGCTACACTGGTGGCGGTATTGCATGCAATTACAATGGCTTTACATCCTTTTTGTATCAACAGGTTGCATATGAAAACACAACGTTCTTGTATTGCATGGGGTTCTTTAGTGCCATAGGGTGCAAAAGCGTTGTCTCCAAAATATATAAAATTTTCTGATGGCAATTGTTTTTTTGCTTCTGCTAATACAGAAATACCGCCCATACCACTATCAAATATTCCGATTGGATTTTTGTTCATGTTTTCACCTCAATATTGGTATTATACAACGCATTTTTAAAAAGTACAATTTGTACTATATTTTTTAGAAAAAACCTAAAATAGCTTGTATTTTTGTGCAGTCTATGATATAGTTTAATTGACTTTAATTAAGTTGTTTTATATTATCAATTTACCTATTTTAAGAAAGAAGGGTTCATATAAACAAAGAGTGTAGTTACAAGCAGGATGTTGTGTTTTTTTGCGCAATGTTTGCTTTGTAATGAATGCACTCTTTTTGTATGCATTTGAAAAAGGAGAGTATTATGGCTCTGAAAAAGAATTTAAAAGCAATTGTTAGCAAGCAAACAAAACTTGCATTTGATAAAATCTGCCAAACCATTGCAGATCAACTACAAATTGAATTTGTAGAATCTACTTGGGAAACGGAGTTGCGTGGCTTTGTAATCACCGCTTATATTGATAAACCAAACGGTATCAATTTGGATGATTGTGAAGCCTTCCATAGAGAATTATATAAAAAGGCAGACGCCTTTGAGTATGATTTTTTAGAAGTATCTTCTCTCGGTGCAGACCGTCCTATCAAAAATCGTAGAGATTTTGAACGCATGGCTGGCGAAACCGTAGAAGTGAAACTCTTTGCCAAAGTAGATGGTGTAAAAACTTTTGTTGGTATCATTACTGATTATACGGATGTATATGCAGAATTACAAATTGGCGAAGAAACGAAACAATTTGATCATAAAAATATAGCTCTCATAAAACCATTCATTGATGTAGATGCAGAAGTGAGTGAAGTTGATTTGGGCGAAGAAGAAACAAGTGAAGGAGTTTTATAATGAAAACCACAATTACTAAAAAAATGGAAAAAGAAAAAAGATCCCAAATCATTGAAGCCATTCGTCTGTTAAGCCACGAAAAAGGCATTGAAGAAATGGACATGATTGCTACTATTCAACGTGCATTGGAAGCTGCGTATAGAAAAAACACGGGCGAAGAAGAGTTACCTAAAAATTATAGAGCCGATATCAATATGATGACTGGCGATATTAAAATTTTTGTAAATAAAACCGTTGTAGCAGAAGTAACAGATCCGCTTAATCAAATTTCTTTAGAAGAAGCTGTAAAAATTAAGCCATATTATCTTGAAGGTGATATTGTGGATGTAGATGTAACACCAAGCAGTTTCTTGCGCACAGCTGCACAAACCGCAAAACAAGTAATCACACAAAAATTAAGAGAAACCGAAAACGGTAGAATTACACAAGAATATACAGAAAAAGAAAATGATATCTTAACCGCCATTGTGCAGAGTGAAGATAGCAATGGTTATGTATTAGAACTCGGCTCTGTGCGCGGTATTCTTGAAAGAAGTGAATGCGTGCCCGGAGAAGACTTACAAATAGACGACCATATTAAAGTATATTTACTGAATGTAAACCGTTATAGCAAAGGCGACAATAAATATGCGCCAACTGTACGCGTAAGCCGTTCCCATGCAGGGCTAATCAAACGTTTATTTGAAAACGAAGTGCCGGAAATTGCAACCGGTGTTGTGCAAATTAAAGAAATTGCAAGAGAAGCCGGTAGCAGAACCAAAATTGCTGTAACTTCTATAGACCCGGT
>JAEWXD010000030.1 GCA_023396045.1 Bacillota bacterium
ATCATAGGTAATAAGCCCATTTGTGCATAAGGGATATTATAGGTGGCAGTGCAATACCTTTCTTTTAAGGCGTCACTAATGGCATTTTGTAATTTTTCTAAATCTTGTTTAAATTTTGCACTAATGTAAATGCCTTCAGCAAAATCTTTTTGTTCGATTTTGTCTGCTTTATTTACTACCAATACTCTTGCTTGGGTGGTTGCGCCAATTTCTTCAAGTGTTTTGCAAACGGTGGCATAGTGGCTATCTACCTCTTCGTTAGATCCATCCAGTACAATAACAATTACATCTGCAAGGCTTGCTTCTTCTAAAGTGCTTGCAAATGTTTTTACTAAGAAATGGGGCAATTTTTTTATAAAACCAACGGTATCTACCAGTAAAATTTCTTGCCCGTCGTTGAGCTTCAGTTTGCGTGTCAAGGCATCTAATGTGGCAAATAGTTTATCTTCCACATAGGCATTGGCACCGGTGAGTGCATTCAATAAAGAGCTTTTGCCGGCATTGGTATAACCTACCAGTGCAACCACAGGCAACTCGTTTTTTTCGCGTTCTTTACGGCGCAAATTACGTTGGGCAGCAATTTTTTCTATTTCTTTTTCTAAAAATGCCAATCGTTGTTGTATACGCCTGCGGTCTACTTCCAGTTTGCTTTCGCCGGGGCCGCGGGTACCTATGCCACCACCCAAACGGGAAAGCTCTTGCCCAAGCCCTGTAAGCCTTTGGGATCTATATTTCAGCTGTGCAGCTTCTACTTGTAGTTTGCTTTCTGCGCTTCGGCTATGTTTTGCAAAAATATCCAAAATCAGCGTGGTGCGGTCTATTACACGGCAACCTAAGTAGTTTTCTAAGCGTTTTTGCATACTGCCACTAATTTCATCGTCGCAAATAACGGTATCAATATTGTTTTGTTGTACAAGTCTTGCAACTTCTTCTGCTTTACCTTCACCTATATAGCTTGCAGTGTCGGGCTTAGGGCGTTTTTGCAATACTTTTTCTATTACTTCTACATTGGCTGTTTTGGCAAGTGCGCGCAATTCTACCAGAGAAGATTCATCATCTATACCAAGTAGTAGCACGCGTTCTTTTTCCGGCTCGCCATTTGCGTCTAAGCTGTCTACTTCTTTTTCCGCTTCTAAAATGGCAGCTAAGTAATCATCGTGGGGGATATTACTTGCAGAACACAGTGGTAATAAGCGGAAGCCATCTTCTGCAAAAGGCGCAACTACAGCGGTTTGCATGTGCCCCGGCTTGCCATCAACTACTCCAACAGCACTCATTGCGTCCAGTTTTAAGGAGCAAAGCGCACTGGTATCCATGCCGGAAAGCATGGGGCTGCCACTTGGGTGGGTGTGTATACAACGCAAGGTACACAAACGATCGGTACCTCTACGCATGCTTAAAGCTTGCAGGTTTACACTACTGTTGTTGCCAACACAAATGCTTTGTACACTGCCATTGCGTGCAATATATATAGATATTTCTCTGTTATAATCTGCAGAGATTTTGCAAATACACTCTAAAATCTCTTCACTTACAAATTCATGGCTGGTGGCAACGGTGTCAAATAATGCGTCCAATTCCAATATGGCAGTTTTGCGCATACCTTCTAAATTTCCTATTGTTTTATACATCGTGTACCTCCAAATTCAATGCTATTATTATACAATATTTGTGGCAAGGGTTCAAGAAAAGCCAAGTATTTCATTCTTTTTTGGAGTTTATCATTTTTTCGTTCTATATTATGATATAGATAAAATAAGAATATATAGCATAAACAGTATATTGTTTACCAAGGCGAAGGATTTTTTATTCATTGCGTAAGCGATCGTATTATGATAAACAGCATTTCAGTGAATATAAACTTGGTAAATATTATAAAAAGTCGGTAGAAAATGCGGGAGCGAAGGCACTATGTGTAATTTATAATAAGCGCCTTAGATATTGGTAAAATGCCAATTTTGTTTGCGTGAATGGAAGTTTGAATATGGAATTTATAATTTTGGTTGAAACGGTATACAATATGGAAGAACAGTACAAAGAGTTTGCGTTTTGCAAACTCTTTGTATAAGTAAAAACCCACCAAACGGTGGGAAGTTTGTTGTTTTATTTTGCTGCAAAGCCTTCAAATATCAACATCGTATAGCCTTTGGCACGTGCTTCTTCCAGTTCTTCAGGGCTTTTGATGGTATATGCACACAGCAAGGGTTTATAAATGCGTTTTAGTAAATACATGCTTAGATTGTTATCTGTAGGTGGTGTATAAGAAACAAAATGGGGGGCAGCAAATAGGTTCGTTAGTAAATATTTCAGTATTATAGCTTGGTAGCCTTTGGTATGGTAGTCCGGTGTAAAATGGCCGTTGGAAAGTTGGCCACGCAATACATCGGGTCTGTTCCATCTTAGCCAAACAATGGGCAGTGGATTGAAGCATTCTATACAAAAAGAACCGTTATAGGCATCAAGCATATCCAGCGCTTCTTTTACAAGGGCAATGGTATCTTTAAAAGGCTTTAGTTCTACAATCAAAGGCACTTGACCGTTTACCAACTCTAACACTTCACTGAACAAAGGTATTTTGTTGCCGCATGGCAAGGTGTAGCGCACAATGTCTGCGTAGTCGCATTCGCTAATGCGTTTATCTATACCACAGAGCCTTTGTAGGCTTATATCGTGAAACACTACAATTTTTCTATCTCTTGTATATTGAATATCCAGCTCTATGCCATAGCCGTGCTCTACAGAACGGGCAAAGGCTGCCAAAGTGTTTTCGCAAGGGAAGTTTTGATTATCATAATACCCGCGGTGGGTATATAAATGAGGGCTGAAAGCTTGTACATTTTGTTTGGGTTTTTGAGTTCCTATGGATAGGATATATAGGCTCAATAAAATTAGTATCAGTATAATCATGCTGTTTTACTATCCCCACTTTTTGCTTTAGAAATGGTAAAGAAGGAAATAGCTACGGTAATAGCAGCATAGGGCATCAATACATTATAGCCAAATAGGTCTATCAATAAGCCTGCAAGTACAGGGGTTACAATTTGTGCAGACATAGAAAAAGTATAGTAATAGCCGGTAAATTTACCTATATCTTTGGGTTTGCAAATTTCCACTACCATGGGCAAACTATTTACATTAATTAGGGCCCAGGCTAAACCAACCAATAAGAACAGTATATACAATACAGGGCTGTAAGATTGCAAGAACGTAACGCTTAAAAAGCAAGCAGAGAGCAGAATAACACCCATTTGTATGGTGCGTTTTCTACCGATTTTGGTTGCAATATGGCCAACGGGAATGTAGGAGATAATTGCACCTACGGAGGCAATCAGCAAGCTGGTAGCTGCTTGTGCAGTACTGCTTTGCCATTTTACTTCTGCAAATTTACTGAAGTTGGTGGTAACGGCATTGTAGCCTACAAACCAGAAAAATATGGAAAATAATATTAACAGTAAGTCGTTTCTTTCTTGTTTACTTAAAGCTTTAAAACCGGAAAGCCCCATTTTTTCGTGGTCTTCTTCCTCTTCTGGGCCAATTTGCAGTTCTGCTGCAAGTTTATTTTCTTTAATGGTGAAGTAGAGTGCTGTTACACATGCCACCATAAAGAGTGCCACACATAAAAATACAATGCTGAAGTTTTCTCTGCCGTCAGGGTACTTGCCAATGGCAAATTGCATTAATATCAGGGTAAACACACCGCCCACAGCACCCATCAGGTTAATTAAGCCATTTGCTTTAGAACGCAATGGCTTATGGGTAAGGTCGCTCATTAAAGATACAGCGGGGGAGCGATATAAACCCATGGCAAGTAACAATACAAACAGTATTGCTATAAAGGCACCTAAGCTTTTGGCTTTGTCTGCCAGTGGCAATAGTATCATAAGCACTACGGCAATGGCAGTACCGGTGAGTATGTAAGGCATACGTTTGCCCATTTTAAAATGGGTTTTATCGCTTAAAGAACCAAAAAAGGGCAACAGAAATACAGCTAAAATATTATCTAAAGCCATAATGATGCCTTGCCATACTTCAGAAAGGTGAAAAGTGTTTTTTAATATTTTGGGAATCACAGGGTCGTAAAGCTGCCAAAAAGAAGATATAGACATAAAGGCAAGGCCTATGAGTAGTGTGCGCTTATAGTTCAATTTCATGGTGTACCTCTCTTTGTAAACGGTCTAAATAGATGGGAAGCTGCAGCTTATCTTGTTCCCTAATAGACGGATATTCCAACTGCATTTTTTTGCACAGTTGCAGTAGTATTTCACTTGCCAAATAGCTGGTATACCATTTATGGTCTGCCGGTAAAATATACCAAGGAGCAGTTTCTGTGGCGGTGTGGCCAATGGTTTTTGCATAGGCTGCAATATAGTCATCCTGCAATTCACGGCGCAGCATATCTTGCGTGCTAAATTTCCAAAAGCGGTTTGGTTTTTGCATTCTATCTAAATAACGTTCTGTTTGCTTATCTTTACTTACATGTAAAAATAATTTTATTATGCTATAACCGCTTTGTTCTAAATATTGTTCATACTGCTTTATCTGTGCAAAATAGTTTTGTGCTATTTCACCGATATTTTTTGAGTAAGCAGGCTCTATCGCCGGCTTTACCAATGCCTGTATGCAATCTTCATAATAGGCGTAGTTTAACAGGCTAATTTCGCCTCGTTTAGGCAAAGCGTGGTGAAATCGCCAAAATAAATCGTGCTGTTGTTCTTCTTGGCTGGGTGCAAAAAAAGAATGTACATGGAAGTTAACTGCATTAAAATTAGAAAAAAAGTTTTTAATTAAGCTAAATTTGCCGGCACCATCCATGGCTTGCAACACAATGATAATGCCTTGCTTTTTAGAAGCATACAGTTTATCAAAATATGCATAAAGTTCTTTACTATTGTTTTGTGTTTGCAGAGCAATATTATCTTTTTGTAAATTATAAGGGGCAAAAGTAGAATATTGCAGCAAATCCAAAGGCATATTACCTTTATATAAGTATTCATTTAGTTGCATGGTTTCACTCCTTGAATGCAATCATTATAGCAGATAATGGTAATTTGTAACAGAATTTTTTTGCATTAATTTTTATTTTAGAGTATAATCAATTTAATAACAAGAAGGAGATACCGATGAAAGTACATATCCTTACCGACAACCAATGCAAGTTACCCCATCTAAAACAAGAGAATGGTGTGAGCATATTGGTAGAAACCAAAAAGCATACTATACTCATAGATGCTGGCCAAAGTGATGTATTTATGCAAAATGCAGAGGCGATGGGCTTAGATTTGCAAAAGGTGGATGTTTGTTGTTTAAGCCATGGCCATTACGACCATTGTAACGGTATCCTTCATTTTTTGAATGTAAATAAGCATGCCAAGGTATACGCAAGCAGTGATATTTTTGGTAAATATTATAATATAAATAATGAATATGTAGGTGTTTCACCGGAATTAAAAAAACATAAAGACCGCTTTGTTTTTGTAGATGCAGACTATTTTATAGATGAAAGCATTTATTTCTTTACTGGTAATGACAGGCAAACCGTAAATTCCATACGTGAAATTGGCTATACAGCCAAAAGCAATGGCCTTATGGAGCCGGATGATTTTCACCATGAACTTTATGTTGTTATTGGCGATGGCAAAAAGAAAATCGTTGTTTCGGGTTGCACGCACAAGGGCATTAACAATGTGTTGTATTGGGCAAGGCATGAGAATATCAGTGCCTTTATTGGAGGTATTCGTTTTGGCAATTTAAGCTTTGAAGTGCCTAAACAAGCTGCCCAATTGCAACAGGCTGTTGCAGATCTTAAAAGATATAATGTAAAATATTTTGCTATGCATTGTAGGGCAGACAGTATTTATCGGCATTTAGAGCAAGAACTTACTGATAAATTTTATAGAGTAACCGTAGGCGAATCGTTTGAAATTTAATTCATAATATACTGAGGGTGTGCATAACATGCTCAGTTTTTTGTAAAGGAGAAGAATATGAATAAAAAATTATTAGGTGTAGTATGTATTCTGTTATTATTGGTAAGCACTGCTTTTGCAAGTGAGGCACCGGTGCGTATTATGGGGCTCAAAGGCCCTACTTCCATGGGCATGGTGCATATGTTGCAAAATGAAAACTATAGCTTTACCGCTGCAGGTTCGCCTGATGAAGTGGTAGCCGGTCTTGCAAACGGCACAGTGGATATTGCGGCTGTTCCCGCTAACCTTGCAAGTGTACTGTATAACAAAACTGAGGGCAAAATAAAGGCACTCAATATCAATACCTTGGGTGTACTTTATATCGTGGAACTTGGCGACAGCGTACAAAGCATTGCAGATTTAAAAGGCAAAACCATTTTAAGTGCAGGCATGGGTGCCAGCCCGGAATACGCTTTACGCTATATTTTAACCAAAAATGGTTTAAATCCGGATACGGATTTGAGTGTAGAGTTTAAAAGCGAACATACAGAAATCGTGTCTGCTTTGTTAAATGGACAAGCCACTATTGCTGTATTGCCACAACCTTTTGTAACCGTTGCCCAAAGCCAAGTGGAAGGTTTGCGTGTAGCAATAGACCTTAACAAAGCATGGGAAGAAATAAATCCGGATACTGCTTTTGTTACTGGGGTAACTGTGGTGCAAAGTGCATTTTTAGAACAATACCCGGAAAAAGTGCAAGCCTTTTTACAAGACTATGCACAAAGTGTAGAGCTTGCCTTGGCAGATGTAGATAGCACAAGTATGCTGATTGAAAAATTGGATATTTTAAAAGCGCCCATTGCCAAAAAAGCTTTGCCCTATTGCAATATATGTTATATAGACGGTACAGAAATGCAAGAAAAATTAAGTGCGTATTTAGAAGTTTTGTATAACGCTAACCCAAAATCCGTGGGTGGCAAACTTCCAAATGAAGATTTTTATGTTGTTAAATAAATATAGAAAAATCATAAGCATAGCAATTTCCCTGCTATTATGGCAGGGGCTTGCTATGCTTTGGCATAATCGTATTTTATTGGTTGGCCCTATAGAAGTAGTACAGCAATTGCTGTATTTGTTAGGTCAAACTTTTTATTGGCAAAGCTTGACAAATACCAACATACGTATTTTGTTGGCTTTGTTTTTAGCTATGCTTTTTGGCATTGTGTTAGCTATGCTTGCCAACTCATCTAAAATCTTAGAAACACTGCTTTGGCCCTATGTAAGCGCAATAAAGGCAAGCCCTCTTGCATCTGTTGTCGTTTTAAGCATTGTATGGGTGGGTACTGTTAATTTAAGCGTGCTCAGTATATTTTTAATTGTATTTCCTATCGTATATGGCAATATATTGGAGGCTTTGCGCAGTGTAGACCCGGCTGTGCAACAAATGTTGCAACTATATAAAGTACCTTTTTGGCGCAGAGTGCGTGTGCTTTATGTGCCGCACACCATGCCTTTTTTACTTTCTACTTGCAAAATTGCTGTCGGCATGGCTTTTAAAGCCGGCGTTGCAGCCGAACTCATTGGCTTGCCTAAACATACGGTAGGAAGTTATTTATATGAAGCCAAAATTTATCTTAGTACTGCCGATCTATTTGCTTGGACTTTCAGCATCGTGCTTATCAGTATGTTGGCAGAAAAAGTATTATTGTATGTTTTGCACCGAAGCTATCAATTGGTGCTTGGCAAAAGGGGTTAATATGTTATATATTCAAAATGTCAGCAAGCACTTTGAAAACGAACAGGTATTGCAAAATTTTTCTCTATATTTGGCTGCGGGGGAACATATTGCCATTGTGGGCAAGAGTGGCAAAGGCAAAACCACTTTGCTCAATATCATTGCAGGTTTTTTACAAGCAGATAGTGGCAATATACAAGCTCCAAAACATATTTCCATGGTGTTTCAGGATGATCGCTTACTGAATGAGTTTTCTGCCATAGACAATTTGCGCCTTGTTTGCAATGCCGGTATGGAGCAAATACAAACCCATTTGCAAACCCTTGGTCTTGCAGAACATATGCATAAAACTGTACAGGAATATTCTGGTGGTATGAAGCGCAGGCTTACTTTGGCACGTGCCATGCTTGCAAAATCAGAATTAATACTGTTAGATGAGCCTTTTAAAGGCTTAGATGAGCAAACCAAACAAAACGTTATGGAATATTGTAAAAAAAATATACAGGGCAAAGCCTGTATATTGGTTACCCATGATTTGCAAGAAGCCAAAGTACTTGGCATAGAGCAAATTATAGAATTATAATTATTTTTTAAATATAAACCATTTGCTGGCAAAGTAGTTAAACACTACAACAAATATATTGCTTATCAGTTTTGCAACAAATTCATTGATGTGTAGTACATTTACCAATAAAAGTAAAGAAAGCTGGTCAAATAATATAAAGGAAAGGATTCTTGCCATTACAAATTGTAAGAGTTCTTTACCTATTTGTTTGCTGTTGCTCTCAAAGACATATTTGCGGTTGCTGAAAAATGCAAACAGTACAGCAAATATCCAAGCTAAAGTGTTTGCTACAAGCAAGGGCAATATAATCACTTTTCTAAAAAAAGCAAATACAATATAATTTACCACTGTGGTAAGTACACCAAACAGCAAATAGAGTAAAACTTCTTTGTTTAGTAATTTATCTTTTATTTTTTGTAAAAATTTCATTATTTTCCCTCCATATCGCCTCTGGCGTAGGCAGTGGCAAGGACATCAGAAAAAGGGCAGTATTGTTCTTTTTTTTGTTTGCTTGCAGTGTAGTAAAAACCATCTTTTTCAAAACGCATTACTTGTATGTTCATTTGCAATATAGTACCGTTTTGCAAAAGTACAGCCTTTATTTTTTTTTGTTCTTTTAATGAATATTCTAAAAACTTCATGGTTGCACCTTAAATATACGAACATCGTCTTTGGTAAATATTTCTGCATAGTTTTCTTCCAAAGCCGTTTCGTTTACAGCATAATTGTGTCGTTCATAGTTGCTTAGGTATATATAGTCAACCTTATATTTTTCAAGTATGGTAGTGTCGTTCTGCTCATAAAAATGCTGTACATCCATTTTGCGCTCGTTGGTATTTAAACCGTGGTAATACAGCCAAAGGTCAGGGCCAACAATAATACGTCTGCCGGCTAAGCTGGCAATGGGGTTTACATGCTGTGTACCGGTGATAAACATACTGTGTTCTTCTGTGTTGGCAATTGTAAATTGGCTGGCTTCTACTGCAGCACTTGTAAAATGTTGGTAGTCGCTCACTATTTCTCTTGCAATACTTAAGCAACCGCTTGTAAGCCCCAATATTAAAAATATGGTTGCTATTACGCGTTTGCCTTGTATATGATGCAGGGCATGATATACTTGTAAAACATATTCGCAAGCCATGGGTAAGCAAAGTGCAAACCAAACATAGAGCAATTTATTATTATCATAAGTGTTGGGTTGAAATACCAATAATTCTGCAACAATAAATATAGCAAATGCACTTAATGTAATGCTTCGTTGTAGTTTATTTTTATTAAATATACTGATACATAGTGGCAATAAAATAATACCGATATTTTTTATGTAAAACCAAGGGTAAAGGTCTATGAGGCCATTGCTGTTGTTTACCCAGTTAAAATGAAATCTGGTAAAGCCGGCATTACCCAAGGCTTGCTTAAAGGTCCAGCCTATAAGCTGTGGTAGGGCAATAGCCAAAGTGCCTACGCCAAAAACCACAAACTGTATAAATCTTGCTTTACGGGTTTCTTTTTCTGCAAGCCAAGTTTGCAACAGCATTTGTGCAATAGAGAATATTCCCAAAGCCAAAAACGCATGGGTGTTTACCAAGGGCATAAAACCTGCGAAAAGAACGAGCAACAGCAGTTCTTGCTTGCTTGCCAAACGCTTTTCTAAAAACGGGTTCATAAGCAAGTACAAGCTTGGCATAAGCAACACCCAACCACCCATAAAAGTACGCTGTGGCAAAAGCATATCCACCAATATATTAGACCATCTTAAATTGTGGGGCAGGGGCTGGTTGGTGGGTGTTTGGTAAAAACCATGGAGTATGTTGTGCAGGTTTTCGCCCAAAGTATTTCCGGCCATATCCAAATGGTATAAAAAACCAATGCCACCGTTGATAAATAAAAATAAAAAAGCCAACACACTTGCTTTTTTGGAAACCATACTGTTTGCCAGAATAAAGTAGCCGGTAAATATTAAAGTGCAACAGAGAGTCCCTACAATATTGATGCTTACGGGCAAACTTGCTCCAAGCAAATATAACGAACTGCTAAGCGTATCTATTAAAAATGGATAGTTCAACTGTGTGCCACTTAAAATAGAATATTCCAATGGAAACTCTGCATTCACCGCACTGGTAATAATACTCAGGTGCAAAGGCAAATCTCCATAGGTGGCTTGCCCTGTGTGTATACTTCCATCTGCCATGGGGCGTACATTGTGGCTGTATTGCAAATAGGCCATCAGTAGTGTAAAGGGTATTAACAAATATAAAAGCGTTTTTAGTTGGGCTTTATCTTCTTCAACAAGCACAAAGCTATGATTTTTACCAAAGGTATAAGCCAAAGCGTTCAATACACTAATCAAGCCCACTGCCGACAGGTGCGCTGCAATAGCAAAACGGAAAACAAAGGCAAAAAGGGCAGGCAAAACCATAGCCAAAAGCACACCAAAACTGAGCCCCAGCCATATAGTGGCAAGGGGCTTTTGTTTTACAAAGCGGTGCACAATATATACACCACTGCAAATAAAATAGCTTAAAAATAAAATTCCAAACATCTTATATACCAAATAAAGAGAACATATCCATCTGTGCAGATTCTGGCAAATCGCCAATGGCGTTGTTGTTTTTAAGTAAATCTACAATAGAGTTGCCAATCTTACTGCGTTTTTTTAAGTCATCTATGGTGTTAAAGGGGGTTTCTCGAGCTGCTACAATACTTTCGGCAACGGTATCCCCAAGACCGGGTAATGAGTTGAGCGGCACACGCAAAGCATTGCCTTCTATTAAGAATTTCGTGGCATCGCTTTTGTAAATATCTGCATGCAGGAATTCAAAACCACGGCTTTGCATTTCCAGTGCCATGCGCATAGCGTAGAGTTCTTCTTTTTCTTTTACACCTAACTGGTTGCCACTTTGAGTAATAGAACGTACTTTTTCACGCAGAATGGCTGTGTCTAATATCATACTTTCGCTATTATAACCCTTGGAGCGTATGGTGAAGTAGGCAGCATAGTAAGCCAGCGGATAGTACACCTTGTAGTAGGCAATACGCAAGGCCATAATAACATAGGCTGCAGCGTGTGCTTTTGGGAACATGTACTTGATTTTATTACAACTATCAATAAACCATTCCGGTACATTGTGTTTGCGCATTTCTTCTTCTGTAGAAGGGGTTAAGCCTTTGCCTTTACGTACAGCTTCCATAGTGTCAAAGCTAAGTTTGCTTTCTAAGCCATAGCTTATTAATGCGTTCATAATATCATCACGGGTGCAAACGCATTCCGAAAGTGTTGCCGTTTTATTTAAAATCAAATCTCGGGCATTGCCAAGCCAAACGTCTGTACCATGAGAAAGGCCGGATATACGCAACAGCTCGCTCATCGTGGTGGGTAAGGTTTCCATCAGCATTCCCTGTACAAAGTCTGTACCAAATTCAGGAATACCCAGTGTGCCTGTTTTGCTCAAAATATCTTCACAAGTAACGCCCAAGGCTTCCGGTGAGCGGAATAAAGACATTACCTTTTTATCATCCAGAGGGATATCTTTAAAACCAACACCGGTTAGTGCCTCTAAGTCGTGCAACATGGTAGGATCATCGTGGCCGAGTATATCCAGCTTTACCAATATATCGTGCATGGAGTTAAAATCAAAGTGGGTGGTACAGGTTTCTACCGTCATATCATCGGCGGGGTGCTGAATGGGGGTAAATTGGTAAATGCTGTAATTCTTAGGCAATACTACCATACCGCCGGGGTGTTGGCCGGTGGTGCGTTTTACACCGGCAAGGCCTGCTACAAGCCTATCTTTATAGGCGCGGCTGGCTTGTGTACCCTTTAACTCTAAATATTTATTTATATAACCGTAAGCGGTTTTATCTTGCAAAGCAGAAATGGTGCCGGCACGATACACATAGCCTTTGCCAAACAATTCTTCTACATAGGCATGGGCTTTGGCTTGGTACTCACCGGAGAAGTTTAAGTCAATATCCGGTACCTTGTCGCCTTTAAAGCCTAAGAATACTTCAAATGGAATATCATAGCCATCTTTAATCAGGGGTTTACCACAAATAGGGCATAGCTTGTCCGGCAAATCCACACCTATGGTGTATTCTTTGGGCACATCAAAAAAGCCTTGTTTGCAATCTTCACAACGGTAATGGGCAGGCAATGGATTTACTTCTGTAATACCACACATCGTAGCCACAAAGGAAGAACCAACAGAACCACGACTACCAACTAAGTAGCCGCTTTTGTTGGATTTTAATACCAATTTCTGTGCGATATTGTAAAGCGTACCAAAACCATAGCCCAATATACTGCCAAGCTCCTTATCAATTCGTGCCTGCACAATGTTAGGTAGGTTCTCGCCATACATTTGTTTTGCACGGTAATAAGTACAACGCTCAATATTTTTAGCGGCGTTTTTCCAAAACGGTTGGAAGGTAACTGCTTTTTCGCCATCGGGGTGGTCTGGGTATTGTTTGATTTTATCTATGCTGTCTGCAATTTTATTTGTATTTTCTACTACCACTTTATAAGCAGTTTCGCTGCCCAAATAGCTATGTGCTTGTAGCATATCTTCTGTGGTTCTAAAATATAAAGGAGCTTGCTTGTCAAAATTTTTCTTGCCAACCGTTGCATGAATAATGGCTCTGTATATAGAGTCGGACGGGTGAATAAAATGCACATGGCCGGTTGCTACCACTGGGATGTTCAGCTTTTCGCCCAACGCTACAATTTTTTTGTTAACGGCACGCAGCTCATCATAGTCTTCTACCAAGCCGTCACGCAAGTATTGACCATGGTGTTCCACGGGCTGAATTTCCAAAAAATCGTAGAATTTTGCAATTTCCAATAACTTTTCTTCGCTTTCACCACCGATAACGGCTTGAAACAATTCGCCCTCATTACAGCAGGAGCCTAATAAAAGCCCTTCTCTGTGGCTTTCTATCTCAAAACGAGGCACACGCATAGCGCGTTTAAAATACTCAATATGCCCTTGGGAAATCAAATAATACAGGTTGGCCAAGCCACATTGTTTTTGTACCAATACGTTGATATTCTTACTTCTGCCAAGGCTTGCAGTTTTTAAATATTCGTTGATTTCTACTAAATTACAAACTTGTTTGTCTTGCAAGGTGTTAAGCATAATGCTTAAGCACTGCGCGGTTGCAGTGGCGTCATGTACTGCCCTATGTGCATTTACTAATGAAACGGATAAGTGCTTACATAGTGCTTTTAATCTATAGCTTTTCATTTCGGGGTACAAACATCTTGCCAATGCCAAAGTATCCAGCACCGGTGTTTGTAAAGTTTTTCCCATGCGCGCAAGTTCCGCTTGCAATATGCCGTTATCAAAGCTGGCATTGTGCGCTGCCACAACAGAATCGCCAATAAATTCCAGCAGTTGTGCTGTGGCTTCCGAAGGGCTGGGCTGGCCTTGCAGCATGGCGTCGGTAATACCTGTAATTTCAGTAATTACGGGGTTGAGTGCGTAGCCGGGGTTTACTAAGGTAGCGTAGCTGCCTTTAATTTCACCGTTCTCAAGCTTTACAGCACCAATTTCAATCATACGGTCTTTTTGGGTGTTAAGGCCGGTCGTTTCAAAGTCCAACACTACAATGCTTTGTTTGCTATCACGGGTATCGGCTTGCATAACGGGCACTTCATAGTCGCACATAAACAATTCGCAGCCGGGTATGAGCTTAATATTGTTTTTCTTGGCGGCAGCAAATGCATCCGGGTAGGCTTGCACCACACCATAGTCTGTAACGGCAATGGCTGTGTGGCCCATTTTTGCAGCGTGAGCAATCAAATCAGCAACGGAGTTGGTTGCGTTGAGTGTGCTCATCTGGCTGTGTACACTCAGTTCCACACGCTTGGTTTCAGCGCTGTCTACAAACACTTCTGCCGGCATCTTGCTCATGGACTTAATGGTTACACAAGGGTCGTTTTGATAAGTATCAAAATAACAACTGCCTGTAACAAGCAATCGCATACCCGGCTTAATGCTATCGGCCAGTGCATCTACAGCTTCTCTACTATGTTTTTTGGCTTCTTCTGCATTAAAACTGCCGTCGGCATTCAATGCTTTGCCTCTGGCACCATAGGTTAAAAACAACTTGCAATATACAGAACCTGTATTGTCAGAAAGAACAAAGGTAACAATAACCCTGTCTTTTTTAAATACGGTTGGGCTACTTACTGTGCCACAAATGGTTACAGGCCCTGCATCACCCGTACATAGTGCAATATCGTTGGTGGTACCTTCAATTTTTTTGCCATAAAGCACGTCTTGGTCTGCAATATATTGCTTTTTTATACGAGGAGCAGAAGCAGGTTTTTCTTGCGTTTTTGGCACTGCCACAGTTGTAACGGGTGCTTGTATTTTTGCTTCAGGTACTTCTGTATTGGGTTGTATGCCATGTATTTTACGCATGTTTTCTACCCATTCTTCACGTTTACCGGCTACTACAAAGGCAACGGGTAAATCAATTCTAAAAATATCTTTGATGGCTGTGTTTATTTTTTTATCAAAATCGTGGCTTTTATAGAAATATAAGCTCTGATCATCTGGGCAAGTAAGCAAAATTCTTTGGTTGGTATATTCCCACGCTGTATCGTTTATCCAAGCGCGTGCAGCGTTGGTATTGCGCTTTAAAAAATTAATCAATACGCTTTTGTAGGCGTGTATATCACGCACAAATTCTTCTGCTAAATTGGGGCAGGCAATACGAATAGAAACCAAAATATCCGGAAACATTCTTTGTAAAAAGCGCTCTATGTTTAAAAACTCTGCTTCTTCTATCAATAAAGGGCTGAGGAACACAAACAAGGCCTTATTTAAAGTTTCGGAATAAAGCACTTTTTCTAATACCAATTTGTCCTTTAAATAGGGCATGGCTTCCATAATAGAGTCCAAAACCATTCGCTTTTCCATGCAGCACCCTTTCGTAAATTATTCTACGCCTTTTTCTTTTAATAGTTGCCTTACTTCTGTTATGAGTATAGAGGCAATATCGCCTGTGATTTTTCTATGTTCTTCGCCTTTTTTAAACAATATGGCAGTGTCGGCAGTGCCGCCTGCAATACCAATATCAGCATCCTTGGCTTCACCGGGGCCATTTACAATACAGCCCATTACAGCAACCTTGAGGGGATATTTTACATCTTTTAGGGCATCACGCACTTTTTGGGCAGTGTCTGCCAAGGCAATGCGTGTGCGGCCACAAGTGGGGCAGGCGATAATGTCAATACCTTCATGCAATAGGCCGCAGGCTTTGAGAATATTTTTTGCCATGTATATTTCTTGCACGGGGTCGCCGGCTAAACTTACACGCATGGTGTCGCCTATGCCTTCCATAAGCAAGGTGCCAAGGCCAACTGCGCTTTTGATGCCACCTTCTTCGGGCAAGCCTGCTTCGGTAACGCCTATGTGCAGCGGGTAGTCGCATGCCTTGCTTGCCAAACGATAGGCCTCTACACAAAGCGGTACATTGCTAGCCTTGAGTGAAAGTACAATGTTATCAAAACCGTTGTTTTCAAGCAATTTGGCGTGGTTCAATGCACTTTCTACAATGCCTTGGGCTGTTACGCCGTTATATTTTGCCAGTATTTCTTTTTCTAAAGAGCCGCTGTTTACACCTATGCGAATGGGGATTTTATGCATTTTGGCACAATCTGCCACCATACGCACACGATCTGCACTGCCTATGTTGCCGGGGTTAATGCGCAATTTATCTATACCGGCTTCCATGCTTGCAAGTGCCAAACGATAGTCAAAATGAATATCGGCAACCAGTGGGCAGGGCTTATTGGCAATAATCTGCTTGAGTGGGGCAATGCAATCTTTATCAAATACAGAAAGGCGCACAATATCACAGCCGGCACTTTTTAAAGCTCTTATTTGGGCTAACGTGGCTTCTGCGTCACGTGTATCTGTATTGGTCATGGATTGTATGCTGATTCTGCTACCACCACCAATTGCAATTTGGTCTACGAATACTTGTTTTGTAGGCATAATAGCTCCTATCTAAATATGTTCAACACATCTCGTAATGTCAAAAAGGCAAGCAGGCCAAACAAAAATAGCATGCCGGCCATATGGATATAGCCTTCTATTTTTTGGTTGATAGGTTTTTTGCGTATGGCTTCAATGAAAGTGAAAATAAATCTTGCGCCGTCCAAGCCGGGTATGGGCAATAGGTTTACAAGCCCTAAGTTAATGGAAATAATCACAGCTAAGTTTAAATACATGGCAAAACCGCCAATTTTGGTTTGTTCACTTACTACCTTTACAACACCAATGGGTCCGGAAGTTTGGTCAAAGCCTTCACCGGTGGTAAATAACTTACCTAAGGCATCAATCATTGTGGTAGATGTTTGTCGGGTATACCGTAATGCTTCCGGAATTACATTTTTGGCTTCCAATTTGCCAAGTACCGGCATAATTCCAACGCCAATCGCATAGCGTTGTTCACTTTCAATATAGTCTGGGGTCATGGCAATTTGCAAGCGCTCGCCATTGCGCAACACTTCAAATTGCAACGCAGTGCCGGGTGTTGCTTTGGCATTGATGGCATTGCGTAAGCCGTTCTGCGTACCGTCCAATACGCTTATACCTTCTACACTTAAAATTTCATCGCCGACTTGAAGACCTGCTGTATGTGCGGGGGAGTTTTCTGTAAACTCTGTAATGCGAAAACTTTCAATTTTACCACCAAAATTGGCAACCATTACTATGGCAACCACAACGGCAAGCACAAAGTTCATTACAGGGCCGGCCAATATGGTAAAAATTCGTTTCCAGGGGCTGTGGTTCATGTATAGCCTGGAGTCGTTTGCGTCTAAACTTTCTTCGCCGGCTTTTAATGCTGCCGGGTCGCTGGCAGTTTCGCCATAGTACATGCAGTAACCACCCATGGGTATGGCAGAAAGTTTAAAAATGGTATTGTGTTTTTTGCTCTTCCAAGAAAACAGGGTAGGGCCAAAGCCTATGCTGAATTCTTTTACAGGAATCCCTACAATACGGGCAGAGAAAAAATGCCCCCACTCGTGCACGGTTACAATAATACCTAATAATAAAATGGCTAATAATATAAATAATTTGTCCATAATTCCTCTTTACTTTTCTATGCTCTGTATATAGTTGCTTGCAGCGGTTCTTGCAAGTTGGTCGGCGTGTAATATTTCTTCAAATGTAGCTACGTTTGTGTTTTGTAGTTTTTGTAAGCTGTACTGTACCGTATCGGTAATTTGCCCAAAGGTAATTTTGTCTTGCAAGAAGGCTTCTACGGCGGTTTCATTGGCTGCGTTGAGCATGGCGCACATACTGCCACCAGCGTTCATGCATTCCCTTGCCAGTTGCAATGCAGGGAAGGCTTCATTGTTAGGTTCGAAAAAATGCAATTCATGTAGCTTGGGGTACTCTATGCCACAATGCTTGCGTTCAGGGTAGCTGATGGCGTATAGAATAGGCAGTTTCATACTGGGTATACCCAGCTGGGCAATGATTCCCTTATCTGCAAAACCTACCATGCTATGCACAATGCTTTGTGGGTGAACAAGCACTTCTATTTTTTCTTCATCAACCCCAAAGAGCCATTTGGCCTCTATCATTTCCAAGGCCTTGTTAAACAATGTGGCAGAGTCTATGCTGATTTTTGCACCCATGTTCCAGTTGGGATGTGCCAAAGCTTGTGCTTTGGTTGCCTTATAAATATCTTCTGTTTTCCATGTGCGAAAAGGGCCGCCGGAGCAGGTGAGAAAAATTCTATCTATAGGCTGGGCAAAGCTGTTCATACATTGAAATATGGCGCTGTGCTCGCTATCAATAGGCAGTATGCGTTGCAATGGGCTGGGCATGGTTTGACCGTTGGCAAAACAAGCATCCGTAATAAAGTCAGGCTTGCTTTTTGAAAGTTGTGATGCCCTTGTTGCTTCTTGCAGCACAAGCTTGCCACCGGCAACCAAGGCTTCTTTGTTAGCAAGCAACACGCGTTTACCCATTTGCAGGCATTGCAATACATAACGCAAACCAAGCATGCCCACCAAAGCAACAATAATATAGTCAAAATCTGCATTTTGCAGCAATTCATCCAGTGCCTTTGTACCAAAGTAAAATTGGCTTCCTGCAGGGGTATCATTATATTCTGTAAAGCCGGTCAAAGCCGCGTGAGCAGGTTTAAAACTTGCCACTTGTTGTAAAAACAGATTTTTATTCTTATGCGCAGAAAGCGCTGTTACAGTAAATTCGGTAGGGTGCAGGGCAATGACTTCCAAGGCTTGTGTGCCTATAGAGCCCGTACTTCCCAGTATGGCTATTTTTTTCATGGATACACTCCAAGCTATTTTAATAATACAAAAAAATTATATCATATTTTGATTGTTTTTGCATTGGCTCTATGATGGTAAAATGCCTGCATAAGCAAATTGTTGCATTTGCTTATTTTGTCTAAAAAAATAAAACTTTCAAAAATTTAAATGTAAAATATCTTTTATTTTAGCCAACTTATGCAATAAAGCCGCCAAAAGTACAGTCGCAATATTGACATATTCTGCCTTTACTTCATAATACAAGTATACCCACTATTTAGGAGGAAATTATGGATTTTAAAAAATCAGTTGTATACCAAATATACCCAAGAAGCTTTATGGATAGTAACCAAGACGGTATTGGCGATTTACAAGGTATTATTCAAAAATTAGATTATATTAAAAATTTAGGCGTAGATATTATTTGGCTTAGCCCCATTTATAAATCTCCGGATAAAGACAACGGCTATGATATTAGCGACTATTATGACATTTCTTATAAATTCGGCACACTTGCAGACTTTAAAGAACTGCTTGCCAAAGCCCATGAAAAAGGCTTGAAAATTGTAATGGACCTTGTAGTAAATCACACTTCAGATCAACACCCTTGGTTTCAAGAGAGCAAATCTTCTAAAACCAACCCAAAAAGAGATTACTATATTTGGCGTGATGGCTGTGGCGACAAAGCCCCTACCACACAATTTGGCTTTTTTAATGAATCCGTTTGGGAATATGACCAAACAACCGACCAATACTACATGCATAACTTTGCCGTGCAACAACCGGATTTGAACTGGGAAAATGAAGAAGTACGCAAAGCTGTGTATAACATGATGAACTATTGGCTTGAAATGGGTGTAGACGGTTTTCGTATGGACGTTATTAGCCTGCTTTCCAAACCGGAAGAAGCTTTGCGTAACGATGGCGGCCCGGGTAAATCTTGTGCCAATGGACCAAGAATTCATGAATTTCTTCAAGAAATGAAACGTGAAACCTTTGCAAAATATGGTAGCTTTACCGTAGGCGAAACCGCAGAAGTAACCTTGGAAGAAGCAGACAAGTACGGTAATGCAGAAGGTACCGAGCTTGATATGGTGTTCCATTTCGAATTGGTTTCTGCCGCAGATGATGCTACACTTGGCAAATGGCAAACCAAAAAAGTTGCTATGAAAGACTTTAAAGAAATTACCAACCGTTGGCAAAAGGGTCTTTTCAATAAGGCTTGGAATAGCTTATACCTAAGTAACCACGACCAACCAAGGCAAGTTTCTCGTTTTGGTAATACAGACACCAAGCGCAATTGGGAAAAGAGCGCTAAAATGCTGGCAACTGTAATGCACTTGCAACAAGGCACCCCGTATGTATACCAAGGCGAAGAATTGGGTATGACCAACTTTAAAATAACATCTTTAAACGATTGTGATGACTATGAAGTATTCAGTTCCTACAAAAACTTGGTAGAGAATAAAAAACTAACCACCCATGATGATTTTATTGCAGCTTTAAATGAACGTTGTCGCGACCATGCCAGAACCCCTATGCAATGGAATGCTGGCGCAAATGCAGGCTTTACCACTGCTACTCCTTGGTTAAAAGTGAACCCCAACTATACAGAAATTAACGCAGAAGCCCAAGTGAACGATCAAAATTCTATTTATAATTACTACAAAAAGCTTATTGCGTTGCGTAAAGAAGTAGAATGTATTGTAGATGGCGACTTTAACCTTGTACTTCCTGAAAACGATGATATTTTTGCATTTACAAGGCAAAATAAAGATAGTAAAATTACAGTAGTAGCTAACTTTACAAGCAAAACCATGGCTATGCCATTGGCTTTGGAGGGCGCTTTGCTTATTGGCAACTATAATGACGCAAGCAAGGAACTTCGCCCTTATGAAGTTTTGGTATATTTGCAAAAATAAGGAGACTTTGCTGTGAAACATACTCTTGTTTGTGGCAATGCAAAAGCAATGGTAGAAGATCAAGGCGCAGAACTGATTTCTTTCTACAATACAAAAGAATATCTATGGCAAGCCGACCCCAACTATTGGGGCGGCTTTTCGCCTGTTTTATTCCCAAACCCAAGCACGCTTATGAATGACACCATTCGTATAGAAGGGAAGGAATATCATATTCCAAAACATGGTTTTGTGCGTGGCAAAGCTTTTACGGTGGTGCAAAAAACAGAAAATTCCATTTGTTTAAGCTATACTTCCAACACAGAAACCTTGGCAATGTACCCTTATCCCTTTGTGCTGTATGTAACCCATACCATTACAGAACAAGGCTTTACTACGGCTTACCGTGTACAAAATATAGGGAACAGTACCATGCATTTTTGCATAGGTGGGCACCCATCTTTTAACTGCCCTCTAAACAAAGGGGAGGCCTTTGAAGATTACGCCCTTGTGTTTGAATATAAAGAAAACGCCAAAGCCTACTATACAGCTGGCGGTAAGTATATGGATAGGGATTTATACTGGCATCGCTTAAATAATACAGACACATGGAATTTAAAGCATGCAGATTTTGAAAAAGATTCCAGTATTTTTGAAAATTTAAAATCAAGTTACGTTTCCTTAGTGCATAAACACACAGGGGAAGGGGTGCGTGTGCATTTTGGAAATTTCCCGGCCTTAGTAGTTTGGACAAAGGACACACCGTCCTCGCCCTTTCTTTGTATAGAACCATGGCAGGGAGTGCCGGCGCTGAAAGATGAAAGCGGCAATTTTGAAGACAAAGCCTATGCTATACATTTACCAATGGGTGAAGAATATACTGCTTCCTTTCAAGTGGAAATACTGTAATTGCTAAAAATAGCTGCTCTTGCTATAATAAAATAAACAAAGAAAGAGGTAGCCTATGTTAGATAAAAAAAGTGGTAGAATTTATTTAATGCTCTATGGCATTTGCACAGCATTGCTTGTAAGTTCTATTTTTTTCAATACAGTAAATACATTGTTGCCCAATTTTGCAAGCTTGCAGCTAAGTGCAAGCAGACTTTATACCGATGCATTTATGGTAGGTGCAGAAAACGCTACCATACTTAATGCCGCTATACTTGGTATGTTGGCATTGGCAAGCTTGTTGCTTGCAAGGGTAAAACCTACCGGCTTTACAGTTGCTTGTGTGTTTATGATTATTGGTGCAGGCTTTGCCGGCATGACAGTATTGAGTGTGCCACCCATTATTTTTGGTACTTGGCTGTATGCAAAGTTAAAAAAAGAACGTTATCAAAAATACAGCCATGAAGCCTTGCTTGCTTTTGCTTTAAGCCCGGTTATCAATCAAGTTGCTTTTGGGCAAGCAAGGGCATTTGGCAGTATAGGGCAATATATTTTGGCACTATTGGTGGGCATATTTATTGGCTTTGTAGTTGCACCCTTGGCGTATACAGTGGGTCAAAAAACAAGAATTTACCGTATGCAATACGAGCTTTGTGCCTTGGGCGTTGTATCTATGGTGTTTTATGCAGGCTATAAAACCATTGTAATAGACCGTACCTTTATAGAGGATTTTGCTGTTCTTGAAAGCGTGGTAAGCGAAGGCAGTAATCTTTGGCTTATCTTTATTGTTTTATTTTTGGCTTTTATTGGCCTTGCCTTTGCCTTGCATAAGGATGCTAAAAATATTTACATAAAAGAAATGAAAACACAAGTCGGGAAGGACTATATAGAGGTTTTTTCCATCTCCAGCATACTTATTAACATTGCTTTGGTTGGCCTTATTACACTGCTCTATTTTGCGTGTATAGGGGTAAGTTTTCATGGCATCAGTATATGCGTATTAATGCTTTCTTTAGGGCTTGCTTGTTTACGCTTAAACCCTTTGCACATTCCGGTAGTGCTCATTGGATTATTGCTTTCTGCATATACCGGTATTAGCGATTTGCATGAGCCGGTTATGTTATTTGGCTATGCCTTTTCTTTAGGGCTTACAGCAATGGTGCCGCACAGCAATGTATATGTGGCAATTTTTGCAGGTATTTTGTTTAACTACTTAAATATCTTTTCTCAAAGTTTATTCGCAGGGTTAAATCTTTATGGTTCTGGTGCGGCAATGGGCTTTAGCATATTTATCAGCAACACTTTGTATCGTGCTTTTATACTTAAAGAAACCACAGAAATTAACGAATAATTACAAATAAAAAAATCCAAGCGTGCGTCTTGGATTTTTCATTGTTGCCATTTACCTTATATGTATGGCTTTGCCAATTCTATCACTTAATGTAATGCTTAAGAATGCATAGAGTGGTACAGAAAATACTTGCTTAGGTAAAGCGCGAATAAAGTAGTACCAAAATGTATTGCCTTGCAAAAAACTGCGGAACAACGGTACCATTACCACGCTGGTGGTAAATTGGCCAATGGCAATACCTGCTAATACCTTTATAAAGGCATATTTGCCCTTGTTGCCGCCAAGCAAATTGGTTACAAGCATAGGTAAACAACCGGTAAGTGCAGAAGTAAGCACAAATAACGGGTTAAATGCAGAAGCAGAAGGGCGAATAATAAAACCAACCACATCAGCCACAGCGCCAACAATAAAGCCGGCCACCGGTCCCATCATATACCCTGACAGTATTATAGGGAAGCCGCCAAAACTTACAGACCCTACACGCAAACTGTTAATAGCTACACTTAAAGCTACAAAAAAAGCCATATAGGTTAAGCGGTTGGTGCTAATGCGTTTGCTGTTTTCAGCCAATAGCTTGCGTTTGCTAAGGCCACCTAAGTAAGCCAGCAGCCCTGCCAAAAGTAACATCCACACAAAGTTGTGCGCAATGAAGTTGGTATAGGCAGCATGGGCTTCTAAAAAAGCCTCCAATTGTTTTTCTTTCAGTTTTTCTATGATGGGGAAGAAGTGGCGCAAACCAAGGCCTAAACCAACCCCCACCACAGCCATAATGGCACCATTTATGGAGCCGGCAAAGCTGCCAATAAAGAAAACAAGGGCTAATGCAATAATGTAGCCCATGTAAATTACAGGCTTTGCATTGTAGTAAACAGCCATCACTACCAATATACATAGCAGTATGGCAAGGCATAAATCCTTATACTTTGTAAAGAATTTTTGCATAAAAATAATCCTCCTTTCATCATCTACTTAAGAGGATCTTAAGCAGTGAACGCGGCTACTCACCGCAACATTGTTTTCGTATTACAGCAACGTTCCATCTGTAATCACTTAACGCGAGCAGCCTACCCTAGCCAATATAATAACACACCAAAGCAAATTTACATATAGAATCTTGTAATATATGTTATTAAAAAATATTTATGTTTTACAAAATTTTAAAGGATATAAAAGTGTGGTGTGCTGCAACATAATAAAAAACAGGCTTTGCATATGCTTTTGCCTGTTTTTTATTTTATAGTGCTTTTAAGTCAATTTTTTTATGGTTACGGCTTTCTTTGTAAATTACAAACTTTTTGCCTATGCATTGTACGGGTTCTGCAAATACTTTTTCACATAATTCGTTGCAAGCGTCGTAGGTTTCAAGTTGTGCGCCGTCCTGTATAGCACATTTAATAAGCTCACGTTTTTCTAATACATCATAGGCTTCCTTTACGGTTGCTTCTGTAATGCCGTTAATACCTATGTATAACACAGGGTCCATATTATGGGCCATTTTTCGTAATGCAGCCCTTTGTTTACTTGTCATATTTACCTCTATTCTATAAAGTCAAATTCCATATCACCCATGAGTATATTGTCGCCTTCTTGTGCGCCCAAGGCACGCAATTCATCTAATATACCAAATTTGCGCAACATTTTGTGGAACCAGTTTACACTATCACTATCGTCAAAGTTTACGGTAGAAATCAAACGTTCAATGGCATCACCGCTGACCACGTACTCGCCGTCGATTTTTTCTACAATAAATGCTTTTTCGGGAACTTCTACAAATACTTCGCTTTCTTCGTGGAATACTGTGGTTGGTGGAAGCTCTTTAAGTTTTTCAATTACAAAGTCTACCAAGCTTTCAAGGCCGTTGTGTGTAATGGCACTTGCCAAATATACATCATAGCCAAGGTTGGTAAATTTTGCTACCAAGTCACTCAAATCGGTCTCGGGGGGTAAAATATCCGCTTTGTTCAGCACAATAATTTGTGGTCTGTTTTTCAATTCCCCATAGGCTTGTAATTCTTCATTAATGGCTAAGAAGTCTTCAAAAGGCTCTCTACCTTCACTGCCACTTACATCAATTACGTGCAAAATTAAACGGGTGCGTTCAATATGACGCAAAAACTGATGGCCAAGGCCTTTGCCTTCGCTGGCGCCTTCTACCAAACCGGGAATATCTGCCAAAACAAAGCTTTGGTCATACTTTGCAACAATGCCAAGGTTTGGGGTAAGCGTGGTAAAGTGGTAGTTTGCAATTTTTGGTTTTGCACGGGTTAAGGCTGCCAATATGGTGCTTTTGCCTACATTGGGGAAACCAACCAAACCAACATCTGCAATGGTTTTTAATTCCAAAGTGAATTCAAAAAAATCATTTTTAATGCCAGGCTTTGCAAAGTTTGGGGCTTGCCTTGTAGGCGTTGCAAAATGGCTGTTGCCATAACCACCTCTACCACCGATTAACAAACGTTTTTCGGCATTGGCTTGGCTCATATCTGCAACCACAAGACCGGTACTGTTTTGTATCACAACAGTGCCCACAGGCACTTTAATTACAAGGTTTTTGCCGTCTTTGCCTTTACGCAATTGGCTTGCACCGTCTTCGCCATTTTCTGCTACATACTTGGTTTTATATTTAAAATCAAGCAAGGTGTGCATATTGGGATCGGCATAGAGAATAATATCTCCGCCTTTGCCACCGTCGCCACCGTCTGGGCCGCCGTTTTGCACAAATTTTTCTCTGTGAAAGGCCACGCAACCGTTGCCGCCATTGCCGGCCTTCACTTTAATTGTTACTTTATCTACAAACAATGCCATATTATCTCCTATTTTGATTTATCCGGGTTTTTACAATCCACACGCAATGTACATTCATTGCATTTTGGTCCACGCGCATTGCATACACGTCTGCCATGCAGTATAAGCCAGTGGTGAGCATCTATCCAATCTTCCTTTGG
Organism: Bacillota bacterium; assembly: GCA_023396045.1. GTDB lineage: Bacteria > Bacillota > Clostridia > Christensenellales > Aristaeellaceae > JAAZPT01. Next base: position 25,589 of record JAEWXD010000030.1, read on the forward strand.
TATGGCATCCATCAATTGCTTTTCTGTGGCAAGCTCTGTGTTTGCTTTTGCCAAGCCTAAACGGTTGCTTACCCTAAATACGTGTGTGTCTACGGCAAGGCTGGGGATATGGAAGGCATTTGCCATTACCACATTGGCTGTCTTTCTGCCAACACCGGGCAATTGGGTTAACTCTTCCATGGTGCTTGGCACTCGGCCGTTGTACTGTTCTACCAATATTTTACTGGTAGCCAATATATTGCTTGCTTTGCTTGCAAAACCGCAACTTTTTACCATGGGGTATACTTCGCTTAAGGGTGCTATGGCCATGGCAAAGGGGTCCGGGTATTTTGCAAACAAGGCGGGGGTTACTTTGTTTACTTGTTTATCTGTACATTGGGCAGAAAGCATAGTGGCAACCAACATTTCAAAAGGGTTGGTAAACAGTAGCTCCGGCCCTGCATCCGGGTAGAGTTTTTTGAGTTCTGCCAATATTCTGTTTATACGTTGTTTTTCTTTGCTCATATACTTTCCTTCACCAATACGCTTTTAAGCGTATCTTTTATTTTACTATATTTTATAGGCATTTAGCAAGAAAAATACTTTATTTTCCATTGTTTATTTGCTTTTAGTAAGATTTAAAGAATGTTTGTATTTTTTGGGTTAAAAATATATAATTCTATGCAAAATAAAAAACTTTTCTAAAATATAGTAAAGGCTGAACTGCCAAATAATATTTGCAACACCATAAGCAATAGCAAATGCAAAGGGTACAATGCATAATTTAGCCATTTTGGCAATTTCCATTGTGTTTTGCTGGGGTAAAGCAATATGGGCAAAGCCAATACACTTAGACTTTGTATGCGTAAAAAGGGCGATAACATTTTTAACAATAGCCAATCGCTATTTAGGGAAAAACCAAAAATACTCTGCACAGGGTAGGTTGCACTCCCCCAAAACAGCGCAAAAGCAGTAAAAAACGCAATCAGGCTCATTTTGGTATCTTTGGCGCAATATAAAAGTATAATAAACAATATACCTTGCCAACCGTAATCTACACGAATTATATAACTGACGGCAATGGCTGTAATGGGTAAAATATATTGGCTGTCATACTTTTTTATTTGTATACCTGCAATACCAAATAAGCCGAGGCTTAATGTAAACATAATGTTTAGTTCGCCCCATGTATGGTTTAAGGCAATCATATATAGTGGTTGCACTGTAATACCAAGCAAAAGTACACGCAAAATATATTTCCAAATATTTTTGGTATAGTTTGCACCAAGCACCAAAGTCCAGGCAAATAGAGGGAGAGCCATACGGCCAAGTATGCGCAATTCAGGTACATTGGAAAAAATACTTGCACCCATATGGTCTATTAACATTAGTATTACTGCTATTATTTTTATAGCTCCCGTATTTTTGTTCATGTACAACCCTCCGTTTTCCAATACAGTATAGCATATTTTTTAATATAAGTTCGTTAAAACTTTCTAATACTATTGGCAAAAATTGGCTTTTTATGGTAAAATAAGCTTGAAAATTTGTAGAGAGGAAATTGTATGAAAAGAATAGACAATTTAATTGCAGCGCTGGCATTACAAAAAAATGAAGCAGTAGTATTGCATTTTGAACCAAATATGTACTATTTGTCCGGTTACCATGGCGAAGGCTTGGTTGTAGTTTCCAAAGAAATACAAGCGATTATTACAGATTTTCGTTATACTGAGCAAGCAGAAAAACAAGCCCCTGGCTTTGCCGTGCACATGATAGGCAACGGCAAAGGCCATAATGCAGTTTTAGCAGAATGCTTGCAAAAGCATAGCATTAGCCGTTTGTATGTAGAGCAAGATGTGCTTAGTTTTAACGCTTACCATGCACTACAAAAAGCAGTTGGCAATGTAGAACTATTGGATTTAGGTAATACCGTAGCGAATTTGCGTGCTTATAAAGATGAGCAGGAAGTAAGCTTCATTGCAAAAGCTTGTCAAATTACCGGTGAATCCTTTATGGAAATTTTGCCTTATATTAAAGAAGGTGTTACTGAAAGAGAACTCACCGCTCGCCTTGAATATATCATGAAAGTGAAAGGCAGCCATGGCAACGCATTTGATGTTATTTGTGCAGCAGGCAAAAACGGCTCCTTACCACATGCTGTACCAAGTGATTATAAAGTGCAGTTACATGATATGATTACATTTGACTTTGGCGCAAAATACGAAGGCTATTGTGCAGATATGACTCGTACTTGCGCTTTGGGCACCCCAAGTGATACAATGCTGAAGGTATATAATACCGTTAAAGAAGCACAAGCCATTGGTTTGCAGGCTTTAAAACCGGGTGTGGTATGCAGTAGTGTAGATAAAGCATCTCGTGATTATATTTACGCCCATGGCTTTGAAGGACGATTTGGTCATGGTTTAGGCCATGCCGTTGGTATTGAAATTCATGAAAATCCAAGGCTAAGCGCCATGTGTGAAGATATTGTGCAAGTAAACCACATTTTAACCGTAGAACCCGGCATTTATTTGCCCAATGTTGGCGGTGTGCGCATTGAAGATACTTGCCTTGTTACAGAAACCGGCAACAGGCCACTTACAGAAGTTACCAAAGATTTAATTATTCTTTAGTATATATTTGAATGGAGGAATTATTTTGATTACAGCAGGAGAATTTAGAAAAGGTATTACCATAGAATGGGATGGCGGCGTTTGGAATATTGTTGACTTTCAGCACGTAAAACCAGGCAAAGGTTCTGCTTTTGTACGTACAAAAATTAAAAACGTTATGACAGGCGCAGTGGTAGAAAGAACTTTCAACCCAACCGATAAAACACCTCGCGCCATTATTGAAACCAAAGATATGCAGTATTCCTATGCTGATGATGGTTTGTATTACTTCATGGACATGGAAACCTTTGAACAAATTCCCCTTAATGCAGACCAAGTGGAAGATTCCATTCCATTTATCAGAGAGGGCGACAATGTTACCATGCGTTTCTTCAAAGGTAGTCCATTTTCTGTGGAACCACCAAACTTTGTTGTTTTAGAAGTAACCGATACCGAACCGGGCTTTAAAGGTGATACTACAAGCACCACTTATAAACCGGCCACTGTAGAAACCGGTTTTACTCTACAAGTACCATTGTTTATCAACATTGGTGATAAAATTCGTATCGACACTCGTGAGGGTGGAGAATATATGGAAAGAGCCAACTAAGAAAGGAAACTACAATGAGTAAATTATCTGAAAAAGTTGCTTATCTTCGCGGTTTAACCGACGGTTTAAATCAAGACCCAGCTAGCCCACAAAGCAAAATTATTGCGGAAGTAATTGCTGCTTTGGAACTTGCTACCCAAAAATTAGATTATGTAGAAGAACAAGTGGAAGATCTTTCCGATTATGTAGATGAATTGGATAACGATTTGCATGAAGTAGAAGAATATTTGCTTGAAGAAGCAGATGAAGAATGCGAATGTGATTGCGATTGCGATGAAAATTGTGACGAAAACTGCACTTGCAGCTGCCATGACAATGAATATGATGAAGACTTTGTTGCTTACCAATGCCCCAATTGTGGTGCAGAAGTGGAATTGGAAATCGATGAATTAGATGCCGAAGAAAATCCAAACTGCCCAGCATGCGGTGCTGCCGTATTTAGCGAAGAATAAAATACAATAGTATAAAAGCAAGAGCTATACTCTTGCTTTTTTTGTATGTATAAGGGCTTTGGCTCTTCTGATTTGTAAACGATTGGCCTTCACATTGAAATAATTTGCGCAAAGGTTTATAATATAAGCCTTAGAGCTTATAGGGGGTTGCTATGAAAACAGTATTGATATGTAGTGGCAAAGGTGGTGTAGGTAAATCTACCCTTTGTGCCATGCTTGCAATTGAACTTGCACATTTGGGGCAAAAGGTACTTGCTTTTGATTATGATATTGGCTTGCGCAATTTGGATATTCTATTTGGCATGCAAAGTACAGTAGTGTATAACGTAATGGATTATTTGCAGGGCGATATTGAGCTGGATAATATAGTGTTAAGCCATCCCAACGTTCCCAATTTATCATTTCTGCCAAGCAGCCAATATGCTAAACAAAAACAATTTTCTGAAAAGCAACTTTTAAAACTTATAGCCGTGTTGCAAACCCGGTTTGACTATATGCTCATTGACGCTCCCGCAGGTGATGAAAAATACTTAAAAACCGCTTTACAAAATGTAGATACTGCCATTGTAGTAACCACTCCGGATGCGGTGGCTATGCGCGATGCAGAAAAAATTCTGTTTGAAATGCACAAACGCAATTTGCCAACTCCTTTTATAGTGGTTAATCGTGTGCAAGTAAAGCTTGTAAAAAAAGACTATCAATACTCGCCTAAGCAAGTTGCGCAAAATTTAGATGCACCGTTGCTTGGCTATATAGAAGAAGATATTGAAGTGCAGTATGCACTCAATTATGATGGTTTGCCAACTCGCAGTGCAAAAGCATGCTTGGCTGCAAACCGTATTGCAAGGCGCCTTTTAGGTGAACTTTTGCCCATACCAAATATTCGAAAAGGTTTTTTCTGGTTTAGAAATAAAGAGTAAATATGGCATTTTTTTCAATCTCACAAGATAATAAAAGTAAGGTAAGGCGTAGAGCAAAGTTGGATTTGGTTTTGATCTTCTTGGTATATGCTGTTGCCTTGTTTGGTGTGTTTGCAGTATCTGCTGCTACTTTTCACGTAAACTCCGATGTAAACGCCAATATCTTTAACCAAATTTTTGGTTCCTACTACGGTTTGCGCCAAAGTATATTTGTGGCCTTATCGCCTATTATTTTAGGTTTTATCATCGCCTTGCCTTATGAATTTATTCATAAAAATATTTGGTTGGTGTTTGGTGGCGCTGTTGTTTTACTGTTAGTTGCTTTAATTGGTGAAGAAATTGCAGGCATTCAGGCCTTTATTTCTATTATTTGGGGTTTTACCATTCAACCGGCAGAGTTTGCTAAAATTGCAATTATCATTGCTTTGGCAAGACTTTTGGAGGATGTAAAAGACCCTTTTGTAACTTTAAAATCTTCTATTAAATTTTTAGCTGTTGCGGGCACTCCTGCTTTAATTACCATTGCACAGGGTGAAATGGGCTCTGCTATGGTTATGGCTGTTATTGTAGTGGCTATGCTCTTTGCTGCAGGCATGCCATGGAAACGCTTTGTTTTTCTTTTGCTTTTAGCAGCGGCAGGCATGGCAGCCCTTATTCTGTTTTGGACATTGGTAACCCCGGATAGCTATCGTTTGCAGAGAATTTTAGCATTGGTTAACCCGGAAAGTGCATCCGAAGCCACAAAGTATCAGGTAAACAATTCCATCATTGCTATAGGAGCAGGAGGTCTTACCGGTGTTGGGCCGTTTAAAGAGGGCTCTATTGTACAGTTAGACTATGTACCAAAAGACTGGACAGACTTTATTTTCTCTGCCATAGGTGAAACCTTCGGTTTTATAGGCAGTGTAATTATTATTGTGGTATATACACTTATTATTTTGCGTTTGTTATATTTGGCAAGCGTTGTACCATATAAATTTTCCGAATTAATTATTGTTGGCACCGTTGCTATGTTCTTAATCCATATGTTCTTAAATATCGGTATGACCATAGGTATTGTGCCCGTAGTAGGTATTCCACTTCCATTTTTAAGCTATGGGGGGTCTAACCTATTCACTAATATGATTAGTATTGGCTTGGTATTAAATGTTACACGCAACGTGCGTTTGGTAAATTACCGGTTTGATACGCGTTTCTTAGAAAGTCAATTGAAAAAATGAAGCAAATCCAGAAAAAATCCTTGATCAACGGTATAACCATATTGGGTATTACAGGGCTTATCTGTAAAATGTTGGGTGTATTTTATAGAATACCTTTGGCATGGCTTGTACATGAAGAAGGCTTGGGCCTATACCAGCTGGTATTTCCGAGCTATGCGATGTTACTCACCATTTCTTCTGCGGGCATCCCTGTAGCCATATCCAAAATGATCAGTTACTCCTTGGCAGAAAACGATGTGCGCACAGCAAAGAAAACATTCAAAACTGCACTTTATATGCTTATTGTTATTGGCTTTATCAGCATGCTTATCATGTTTGTTGGGGCAGAGTTCTTAAGCTATCGTGTAGGCAACCCTAAAACCAAAATGGGTTTTATTGCTATTGCGCCCTCCTTGCTCTTGGTATGCGTAATGTCTGCTTATCGTGGCTATATGCAAGGCCTAAGCGATATGAAACCAACTGCCATATCACAGCTTATAGAGCAAATTGGCAAAGTGCTTATTTCCTTGCCTTTGGCATACTATGGCATGCGTCATAGTGTAGCAAGTGCTGCGGCATTGGCGCTTTCCGGTGTTTCTGTTGCAGAGTTTTTGGCACTTGTATATATGTATGTTAAGTATAAACAAGTAAAACCACAATTAGATACCTTGGCACAAGATAACAGTCTGCCACAATGGAGCAATAAAGACATAGCCAAAAAGCTTTTAAAAATGGCTATTCCTATCACTTTGGGTGCAACCGTGGTGCCACTTGCAGGCTTTGTAGATTCTGCTATGCTGGTAAATCGTTTGGCGAGTCAAGGCATGGATATTGACACCGCATGCAGATTGTACGGCTTATATTCCGGCCTTGTTATTACGCTTATTAATGTGCCAACTGCTTTGGCAGTTGCACTTTCTATGAGTTTGGTACCTGCTATATCTGCATCCAGTAGTGAAAAAAACACAGAAAAAATTCAAAAGAATACCAAAATGGGCTTGCGCTTTGCCTTTCTAATCGGTCTGCCTTGCTCTGTTGGCATGAGTATTCTGGCAAAAGAACTGCTGTATACTTTTTATTCTTCACTGGGTGAAGAAAGCTTGCATATTGCAGCCAGATTATTGGAAGTTTCCAGCTTTACCATTTTAACCTTTACGGTGGTGCAGGCTACTTCCGGTATATTACAGGGCATGCAAAAAGAACGTATTCCTATGTATACATTGGTGCTGGGTGTTGCCATAAAAATTGTTTTAAACTATATTTTTGTAGGTAATCCGCATATTCATATTTATGGTGCACCATATGCATCCTTGGTATGTTATTGCATTAGTGTGCTACCCAATATTTATTATGTAAATAAATATAGCCAAACTAAGTTTGACTATGCTACAAATATTATTCGCCCAGGTCTTGCCTGCATCGGTATGGCAGTGGTAATCATGGCATTTAAAACCGTTTTACCATTTCATAGGCTATCCACCATATTTATGGTAGTGATGGGTATGTTTAGTTTTCTGGGCTTTGGCTTATTAAGTAAGGCCATTACCAAAGAGGATATTCAAATGTTTAAGCGTAGAGGTAAAAAACATGCATAACATAGTGGTTATACCAACACCTGTACACGCTTCTCAAATCAGCATACAAGCCCTGCAGTGTTTGCAAAAAGCAACGCATGTAGTGCTTCGTATTGAGCAGGATTCCATTCTTGCCATATTGCAAGAACATCACATTGCCTATCACAGCTTAGAAAGCATATACCAAAATGCAGAAGATTATGATGATTTTCATGCGCAAGTGGCAAATTATTTGTTGGAACTTACAGGAGATATTGCCTATGTTGTGCCAGACCCTGCCTTTGATAATAGCGTAAAGTATTTGCAAAAAAAGGCAAATGTGCAAATACTCTCTGGTGCAAATTTTAGAGAAGAAGTATTGGCACAGCTTCAAACGCAAGGTGCAAGCGGTGTATATACAATCCCTGCAAGTGAATTGCTTTTGCAAAATGTTCATGCAAAGCAAAATATGCTGGTAACAGAACTTGGTGATACTCTCTTGGCTGGCGATGTAAAATTGTTGCTTTGCGATGCCTTTGGGGATGAATATCCTATTACCTTGTTCACTCTTCAAAAGCAAAACCTGGTGCAAAGCAATATTGCTTTGTATGAACTGGATATGCAGCAAATAAGTGCACAAAGCGCTATTTATATCCAAGGCTCTACTTTTTCGGAGCGCAATCGCTATAGTTTTGAAGATTTGCAGGATATTGTTGCCGTATTGCGTGCCCCGGGTGGTTGCCCTTGGGATAGAAAACAAACCCATGAAACTTTGCGCTCCAGTATGATAGAGGAAGCCCACGAAGTAGTAGGTGCCATCACTAAAAATAGTATGCCAGACCTTTGCGAAGAACTGGGTGATGTATTATTACAAGTAGTATTGCATGAGAATATCGCAAAGCAAAAAGCAAGTTTTTCTATGCAAGACATTACGTCTGAAATATGTGAAAAAATGATTCGTCGCCATACACATATTTTTGGTGATGTAGTATGCAATACTGCAGAAGAAGTGCTGCAAAGCTGGGAAGCCGTAAAACAGCAAGAAAAAGGGCAAGAAAGTATTTCGCAAAGCATGCAGGAAATAGAAACCCATATACCTACGCTTATGCGAGCCGATAAAGTGCAGGCAAAGGCAGCCAAAGTAGGCTTTGATTTTGAAAACGCAACGCAGGCGGCAGGTAAAATTACCGAGGAACTTCAGGAAGTTTTGGATGCTATGCAAGGCGCAGATACAGCCCATTTGGAAGAAGAAATA
>JAEWXD010000020.1 GCA_023396045.1 Bacillota bacterium
AATCTAAGTTTTTCACTTCTGCGCCTGCAAAGGTAGTTTGTTCCTTACCTGTAATATCCGCTACTACAGGGCTTTCTTCCAAAATATCAAGCACACGGCCACCGGCTGCCAAGGTGTGCTGTAAGCCCGTACCTAAGGCAGAGAGTGAAAGCACCGGCCCAAAGGAGCTCATAAGTGCAAGTGTAGCAATCAGACCGCTTTTAAACCCGCCAAGGCTGCTTGCAAGCAAGAGCATGGCAATGTCAAAAAACAAAATTACAGCATTGCTGAGTGCCATATTGAAGCCGGTTGCTCGCTTTAATTTTTCTTCCTCTTTTAATAAGGCTTGGGTTTGCGCTTGTATTTGTTTTAAACGCTTTGCGCCGTGGTTAAATTGCAATATTTCTTGCAACCCACGCAAACTTTCCAATATAAAGGAGGAAAGATCGCCGGCTTTGTTTCTAAAGGTTTTGCCTATATCCCCGCTGGTTTTGCCGCTATACAGGGGCAATAGCACACCCACACTGATATAGGCCACAATGGCAAGCAAGCCAAGCAAAATGTGTTGCTGCGCAATAAATATACTCATACCCAAAGAGAATAAAACCGCAATGCATATGGGGGATATGGTGTGTGCAAAAAACACCTCCAGCATTTCAATATCACTGGTGATCATTTGTATTAAATTGCCTTTGTCCTTCCCTTCCAGTTTGGCAGGGCAAAGACGGCGCAGGGCTGTAAATACTCTGTCGCGTATGAGCGCCAATAGTTTAAAGGCAATATAGTGGTTACTGGCTTGCTCTGCATAGCGCAAAAAGCCGCGTACAAGTGCAAATATAAGTATACATGTAAATAAAAAATGCAAAGAAAAGGGCACTTCTATATCCAGCACCAGCAGCAAAGCAAAGCCGGAAAATACAGTAACAAAGGTGGCACTAAAATGCCCTATTGTACCCATGAGGATGGCAAGCAACATAGTGCTAAGTAAAGGGCGCACCATGGCAAGCAATTTTGTCATTATTTGAATAGCGCTGCGTTTCACTGTTGCCCTCCTTTAAAGTTTTCCAAGGCCTGTTGTGCATTCCAAAGCTTTGCATAATATCCGTTTTGTTCCAACAGTGCACTATGCTTGCCATGCTCCTGCAATTTGCCGTTTTCCAGCACATAAATGCAGTCGGCTTCCTGTGTATTTGCCAAACGGTGAGAAATAAACAACACCGCCTTGTATTTTGCCAAGGCTTTGATTTGCTCTACAATGGCAAGTTCGCTTTCTACATCAATATTGCTGGTGGCTTCGTCAAAAATATAGATGGCTGCATTGTGTAGCAATGCACGTGCCAGAGCCAAACGCTGACATTGCCCACCGGATAGGTTGCAGGCTTTTTCTAACAACTGCGTATCAAGGCCGTCTTGGCTGTGTAAAAAGTCTGCCATGTGCACGGCTTCCAGTGCCTGCCACATTTCTTGCTCGCTGGCATCCGGTTTAGCCATTTGCAAGTTTTCACGCACCGTACCCTTAAGCAGGTAGCTTTGGTGGCCAATGTAGCAAACAGCTTGCCGCAAGCTTTGTTCTGTTACATTGTGCAGCTCTATATTGCCTATTTGTGCGATGCCTGTGTAGCCTTTGTTGCGCCCCATCAACAGGCCTGCCAATGTGGATTTTCCACAGCCGCTTTCGCCTACCAGTGCAACAAAGCCTCGGCTGGGTATTTGCAAGTTGATATTGTACAGGGCTTCTTTGCCGTCGGCATAAGCAAAAGAAAGGTTTTGCAAGTGTATTTCTGTACGATTGCCAATTTGCTCTGTGCCTTGTGCAGCCAAGGGGGTATCCAGCAAAGCAAAAATCTTATCTGCAGCTGCCATACCGTTCATTGCTATATGAAAATAGCTTCCTAAAAGGCGCATAGGCAAAAAGAAATCTGCGGCAAGCAAAATCATCCAAATGGCACCAAACACGCTGGTATTGCCTGCTTGTAGCTGTGTAACGGCCAGCACCATTCCCAGCCCTGCACCGCCATAGGCCACAATATCCATCACGGTAATGGAGTTGAGCTGCATGGTAAGCACCTTCATGGTAATTTTTCTGAAATGCTCTGCTTGGGCGTTCATCTCTTTTTGTTTAAAGCCATCTGCTTTATAGATTTTGCTCGTGCTTAAGCCTTGCAGGTTTTCTAAAAAACTATCCCCAAGGGCTGCATATTGGCCCCAGTAACGCGCCAGTAGTTTTTTTGCAAATTTTTGTATGGCAATAATGGTAATGGGAATCAGTGGTACACAAATAAACAATACCAAGGCAGAATAAAAGTTTACAAAGCTGAGCACAATAAACAACAGCAAGGGTGCCATTATGGCATAGAAGAATTGGGGCAAGTATTGGCCAAAATAGCTTTCTAATTGTTCTACTCCCTCCACAGCCATTTGTACAACGGCGCTACTTTGCACGCTTTGTTTATAGGCAGACCCCATTTGTAACAGCTTTTGGTAAATGGTGCTGCGCAAGCTTTGCTTTACTTCCTTGGCACTTAAATAAGCCATTTTGGTAGAATATATTGTACATACCATGCGCACAGATATTGAAATTATTGCCAAAAGAAAAATTTTATCATAGGCGATGCTATGCCCTGCCCATAGGGCTTGCAATAGTGATGCAATGCCTGCCATCAGGCCGATGTTGGCAATAAGCGCCACAAACTGTAAAAGCACATTGCGTATAATGTACTTTTTCGTACTTGGCACAAACTGAATGAGTCTTTTGTTAATCATAGCCCCTTTTCCTTATATACTATTTTTGGTATTTACAAATATTAGAAAAAACTAACTTTGTATTTAAAAAATATATAGCCAATGTATTGGTATTCCAAACCGAGATATATTAGCTATTACTAACTTTTTTATTGTACAAGTTTTTTTACAAAAAGGCAATATGCTTTTAATGTGTATGTAACTTCGTATAAAATTTAACATAAAAGTATTTCCGGAATATATCAAATATAAACAGGGGACTATTCACCTGATTTCTGTATAAAAAACATAAAAAAACAGTAGCTTTATTTATAGGTTTTTGTTATAATGTATTCGGATATTCAAATAAATAAAAATGAAAGGCAAGCAAGTCTTTCTTTAGGGGCAAACAATAAAGGCAATATACGGCAGTATGCTTTTTATTGCTTAATATACATATTTTTCAAATTAGAAATAAAAAGGGTTAAGGGCACAATAAATTAGGTATTCATAATTACTATGTTTTGTTGTGTAAAAAATAACGCAGTTTACTGCGTGTTACGATATGCATAAGGGGGGCATTTATATGCTACATGTTGGTATTGATATCGGTTCCACTGCCAGTAAGGCAGTGATTATGGACGAAGCAAAGCAAAATATACTACATAAAAAAATAATGCCTAGCGGGTGGAACAGCAAAGAAACCGGCGAGGCACTCTTTGCGTGGATAGAATCATTAGGCTATGTGCGTAATGAACTATCTATCGTTGCCACAGGCTATGGCAGGGTAAGCGTGCCCTATGCAGATAAAACCATTACCGAAATCACTTGCCATGCAAAAGGGGCAAGCTTTTTGGGCAGCTCGGATATGACGGTAATTGACATCGGTGGCCAAGACACAAAAATTATTTTTGTAAAAAATGGCATCGTTGCCGATTTTATTATGAATGATAAATGCTCTGCCGGTACAGGCAAATTCTTAGAAATAATGGCCAACCGTTTGGGCCTTTCCTTGCAGGAAATGTTAGACTTTGCACGCAAGGGCAAGGAGGTAAAACTATCCTCCACCTGCACGGTGTTTGCAGAAAGCGAAATTATTTCCCTCATGGGCAAGGGTACAAGCCGTGAGGATATTGCAGCCGGTGTAGCCAATTCCATTTGCAGTAAAGTGGTAGCACTTGTGCATAGAAAGCGTGAGGGGGATTTGTATTTCCTTACCGGTGGCTTTTGTGATGCAGAATATATTATAGAAGAAATAGCAAGGCGTCTTGGTAAAAAAGTTTTTACCCATCCTGATGCACGCTTTGCCGGCGCCATTGGCGCAGCCTTGCTGTCATGAGTCAAATACTGGAAACAATGGCAGAATATAGGCGCCGTGCCTATGTAGACTGCCTTATGCAAATGAAGGCGCAAAACAATGTTATAGGCACTTTTGGCAATGTAGACGAGGCTTTTTTGCGTGCACATGGCCTTGTACCTATACCTATTGTGGGGGTAGATGCGCATATTTTTGCCTTTGGTGAATATCCGTCTTGCGACCCTGTACGCTCCACAATGGTATACCTTACCACCATGAAATGCCCTTTGCTCTATTCTTGCAAAATGTACTATTTTAAAAGCGCTTGCCCGTATATGATAGAGGCTTTTACACAAAATACAAGCAAGCCCTTGCATATACACCAAAGCAATGCAGAATGTAGCAAGCAAATAAGGGAAGTGTACGGTTCAGACTTTAACGAAATAAGCTATGCCACAAACCAAAAGTTATTACAACAAATTGCACAGCAAATAGAACGTTTATATCAAAGTGAATTGAGTGGCCAAGATGTATACGCCATTGATTTTTACGCCAAATATATCATCGATTTAGAGGAACGCTTGCAGGTGGTAGAAGGCTATGCAAAGCAATACCAACCTGTTGCAAATAAAGAACGCAAGCCCGTATATATCGCTTGCCCCGGGGGCATTTTGCCAAAGCTTACGAGTGCAGATGCCGGCATGCAAATTGTAGACAGCATGCAAAATTTACATATGACTTGTAACGGTTGCAGGTTTGAAGCGCCGATACATATACATTATTAGGAGGTAGTATTATGGCAGACAATTACAAAATGTGGGAAGATTTAGGTATGGATGTGAAAACACACGACCTACTGTGTGAAGCACTTCCGCCGGCATTTGGCGATGTTTATCTAACCCAAGAAAACAGGCCCAACAGAATGGATTACTTTAACATGGTTGTTGGGGACATTCACGGAATCCGCCCTTCTGAACTGGTAGAATTCCAAAAAAACGGCGGCAAAGTGGTAGGCACTTTTTGTATTCACGTGCCGGATGAAGCAGTGCTTGCAGCAGGTGCGGTTGTTACAGGCCTTTGTTCCGGCTCTCAATTCTGGGTACCCGGTGGCGAAAAAGTATTGCCGACCGCCACTTGCCCGTTGATCAAAGCGTCCTTGGGGGCAAGGTTTGACAGAACTTGCCCATTCTTCCGCATTGCAGACTTATTTGTAGGCGAAACCACTTGTGATGGCAAGAAAAAAGCTTGGGAAATCTTGGCAGAAGATGCCCCTATGTATATTATGGACATCCCACAAATGAAACGCCCGGAAGACTTTGAAAAATGGGAAAAAGAAATTAAACTCTACATTCAAAAATTAGAAGAAATAACCGGTAACAAAGTTACAGAAGAAAGCTTGCATGCCGCTATTCTTACCGTAAATAAAAAACGTGCTGCATTGCAAAGATTAAACGACTTCCGTAAACTGGAAAATATTCCTATCAGCGGCAAAGATGTATTGCTTATTACACAAATTTCATTCTTTGACGATCCAACTCGTTTTGCTACCATGGTAAATACCTTGTGTGATGAATTGGAAGAACGTGCAAAGAACAATGTTTCCGTATTCCCAAAAGGCGCAAAACGCATTCTTCTTACCGGTACACCTCTTTCCATTCCTAACTGGAAGCTACACCACATTATTGAAACCAGTGGCGCGGCCGTCGTTTGTGAAGAAATGTGCACAGGCATCCGTTATTGCCAAACCCCGGTAGACGAAACCAAGGGCGATATGGATACCATGGTGAAACACCTTGCACAAAGATACTTGGGCAGCATTAACTGTGCTTGCTTTACACCAAACAAATCCAGAGTGGAAGATATTATTCGCCTTGCCAAAGAATATAAAGCAGACGGCGTAATTGATGTAAACTTGAAGTTCTGCAACATTTACGATACAGAAGGCTACTTTGTAGAAAAAGCTTTGCAAGAAGCCGGTATTCCTTGCCTTGGTATTGAAACAGACTATACCGATGAAGATGCAGAACAACTCAAAACCAGAATTGGCGCCTTTATTGAAATGTTAGGTTAAAACATGAAAAAAAATCACTATGTGCTTATGAGCAGCTCTCTGCACGCTATGCGTCTGTATCAAAGAATGGAAAAAGAAGGCATAGAGTCCACCCTTGCGCCTACACCCCGCAGCGCCGCCCATTGCTGTGGCGTAAGCATATTGCACTATAACGATGCCCAACAGGAACAAATTCTTGCCCTTGCCCAAAGTGAAGGTATAGAAATAGACGGTTTTTACACCTGTGAAAATACAGATAATCCCAATCGGCATAAATATTGCTAGTGTAAGCCCACCTTTATGGTGGGCTTTTTGTGTGGAATTTTTTAAACAGCACTTGTAATCCGGCGGGGGAATTTCAAGATGAATATAGTATAAAAAATGCTTTAATAAAGATGCTTATGATTGGCACGCATGAAATATACCTAAGCCCAATATTCAAAAAAGTATATATAATGGAATGTTTATGCACTTTGTTTGCATTGTTTTACAGTATTAAAATCACTTGACATTTTTCGGGGGGGGGGGGGGTTTAATTAAATTATTGAATATAATTTAAAAATTTT